>NZ_JAMBDT010000079.1:0-23693 GCF_025143765.1 Gordonia sp. p3-SID1431 | reverse complement strand
TTTCGCTGTCCCGCTCCCCATCGGCCTACGGCCGATTGGCTGGAGTGTGGTTGTGGTGCACCGTGTTTCATATCGCCCAGTCTATCACGACTCCCGTCGGGCAACGGGCCGGAACCACCGCTGTGGGGGGGGGGGGGCGCCCCCCCCCCCCCCCCCCCCCCCCCCCCCCCCCCCGCGCGCCCCCCCCCCCCCCCCCCCCCCACCGCGGTGTGTGTCCGTCAGAGTTCGGTGACGCTGCCACCGGCAGCGGCGATCTTCTCCTTGGCGGAGGCGGTGAACTTGTCGGCGGTGATGTCGACCTTGACCGACAGGTCACCGTCGCCGAGAACCTTCACCAGCTTGTTCTTGCGAACGGCCCCGGCCGCGACGAGCTCGTCGACGCCGATGGTGCCGCCCTGCGGGAACAGGCGGGCGATGTCGCCGACGTTGACGACCTGGTACTCGATCCGGTTGCGGTTGGTGAAGCCCTTGAGCTTCGGCAGCCGCATGTGGATCGGCATCTGGCCACCCTCGAAGCCGGCGGGCACGTTCTTGCGTGCCTTGGTGCCCTTGGTGCCGCGACCGGCGGTCTTACCCTTGGACCCCTCACCGCGACCCACGCGGGTCTTGTCGGTCTTCGACCCCGGAGCGGGGCGAAGGTGATGGAGTTTGATGGTCATGCTTGAACCTCTTCGACTGTCACGAGGTGACGAACCGCGTTGATGAGGCCGCGGTTGATCGGCGTGTCCTCGCGGGTGACGGTCTGGCGGATGCCCTTGAGTCCGAGGGTCCGCAGGCTGTCACGCTGGTTGCTCTTGGTACCGATGGTGCCCTTGACCTGAGTGATCTTCAGCTGAGCCATGATCAGACCCCCTGTCCTGCGCGAGCGCGGAGCATACCGGCCGGAGCGACATCCTCGATCGGCAGACCGCGGCGGGCCGCGACCTCTTCGGGACGCTGCAGCATCTTGAGTGCCGCGACGGTGGCGTGCACGACGTTGATGGCGTTGTCCGAGCCGAGGCTCTTGGCGAGGACGTCGTGGACGCCCGCGCACTCGAGCACGGCACGCACCGCGCCACCGGCGATCACACCGGTACCGGGGCTGGCCGGGCGGAGCATGACGACACCGGCGGCGGCCTCACCCTGGACCGGGTGGGTCACGGTGCCGGCGATCAGGGGCACGCGGAAGAAGTTCTTGCGAGCTTCCTCGACACCCTTCTGGATCGCGGCCGGGACTTCCTTGGCCTTGCCGTAGCCGACGCCGACCATGCCCTGGCCGTCGCCGACGACCACGAGAGCGGTGAACGAGAAACGACGTCCACCCTTGACCACCTTCGAGACGCGGTTGATGGTCACCACGCGCTCGAGCTGGTTGCGGTCCTGGTCGCGGCCGCCACGATCGCGGCGGTCGCCGCGGCCACCGCCGCGACGGTCGTTGCCGCCGCCCTGGTTGTTCTGGTTGTTGTCGTTACCGGCGGGTCCGTTTCCGCCGTCACGCTGACGTCCGGGCATCAGAGGTTCCCTCCGGTCATGTGGGTGTAGCTGTTCGAGATGGTCATCAGAAGCTCAGGCCTCCCTCGCGGGCGGCGTCGGCGAGCGCGGCGATCCGGCCGTGGTAGTCCTTGCCACCACGGTCGAACACGACGGCGTCGACGCCGGCAGCCTTGGCGCGGGCGGCGATGAGCTCGCCGACCTTGCGGGCCTGCGCGGACTTGTCGCCGCCGGCCGCACGCACATCGGCCTCGATCGTCGATGCCGCGGCCAGCGTCTTGCCGGCCAGGTCGTCGATCAACTGGACGTGGATGTGGCGCGAGCTGCGCTTGACCGCGAGACGCGGACGGGCCGGGGTTCCGCTGACCTTCTTGCGGAGGCGGAAGTGACGGTTGCCGGTCGCCTTGCGACGACGCGTCGAGACGTCCTTGCCGATCGGCTTGCGCACTGTCTTGGTAGCTGAATCACTCATGGCTTACTTACCCGTCTTTCCGACCTTGCGACGGATCTGCTCACCCTCGTAGCGAATGCCCTTGCCCTTGTAGGGGTCCGGACGACGCAGGCGGCGGATGACCGCCGAGATCTCGCCGACTTGCTGCTTGTCGATACCCGAGACCGAGAACTTCGTCGGGGACTCCACGGCGAACGTGATGCCCGCCGGGGCCTCGATCGGCACGGGATGGCTGTAACCGAGCGCGAACTCGAGGTCGCTGCCCTTGGCCTGCACGCGGTAACCGACACCGAAGATCTCCATCTTCTTGGTGTAGCCCTGCGTGACGCCCACGACGAGGTTGTTCACGAGCGAACGGCTCAGGCCGTGCAGCGCGCGGCTGCGACGCTCGTCGTTGGGGCGGGTCACGACGATGGAGTTGTCCTCCTTGGCGACCGAGATGGGCTCGGAGACGGTGAGCGAGAGCTCACCCTTGGGGCCCTTCACGGTGACGTTCTGGCCGTCGATGGTGACGTCCACGCCCGCGGGGATCTCGATGGGGTTCTTTCCGATACGCGACATGTGTTGTTACCTCCCCTACCAGACGTAGGCGAGGACTTCGCCGCCCACGCCCTGGTTGGCTGCCTGGCGATCGGTGAGCAGGCCCGACGACGTGGAGATGATGGCCACGCCGAGGCCGCCCAGAACCTTGGGCAGGTTGGTGGACTTTGCATAGACCCGGAGACCGGGCTTGGAGACGCGGCGCAGACCGGCGATGGAGCGCTCGCGACTCGGGCCGTACTTCAGGGAGACGACGAGGTTCTTCCCGACCTCCGCGTCTTCGGTGCGGTAGTCGGTGATGTAGCCCTCGCGCTTGAGGATCTCGGCGATGTTCACCTTGATCTTCGACGAGGGCAGTGTCACCTCGTCGTGGTACGCCGAGTTGGCGTTACGCAGACGCGTCAAGAAGTCTGCGATCGGGTCAGTCATGGTCATGGGTGACCGTCAACCTTTCTCGTAGCGGTTCCCATACAGCGCCGGTGGCCGGAAAAATCCCGGTGACCTGCGGTGGGCCTTCCACGAAGTGGATAGTTGTTTCTGAAGGTTCTCGCCGCCGATGCCCTTGGCTTTTCGCCGGCACCGGAGACTATTCAGTTGTGTCCCGGACACCTGAGGTGCACAGGCAACCGGTCTAGTGTAGGGAATCCGCAGCGTAGACCCAAATCGGCACCGGTCGGCAGTGGCGACCATCAGGCACCATCGAGGGTATGGATCGACGCAAACTCCTCAAAACGGGCCTGCTCGGGGCCGGGCTGCTCGGCATCACCGGTACGTCGCTGGTGACCGGGTGCGCCACCGACGATCCGCCGACGCGGGATCGATCCGGCTCGGGTCCGACGGGCACGTCCGCAGACGCCGCGTCGGTCGAGACCGTCGCATCCGGGCTGAACGTGCCGTGGGCGCTGGCCTTCCTCGGTGACGGCGATGCCCTCGTCACCCAGCGCGACGACGCCACGATCGTCCGGGTGTCCCCTGGGGGTGAGGTCCGGACCGTCGGCGAGTTCGCTGACGCCGCTCCCCGCGGCGAAGGCGGGTTGCAGGGCATCGCGGTGGCGCCAGGCGACGAGAGCGCGGTGTTCGTCTACTACACGACCGCCACCGACAATCGGCTGGTGCGCCTGGACTTCGACGGCGACCGGCTCACCCGTCCCCGACCGCTGATCACCGGACTCGACGCGGCCTACAACCATCACGGCGGCGCCCTCGCCTTCGGTTCGGACGGAAGCCTGTTCGTCGCGGTCGGCGATGCCGCCGTACCCGAGGTCGCCCAGGACGTCACCGCGTTGAACGGCAAGATCCTGCGGGTGGACCGGGATGGCCGCCCGTGGCCGGGCAACCCGTTCGGCAACGAGGTCCACTCGTACGGGCACCGCAACGTCGAGGGCCTGGCCTTCGACGGCGCAGGCCGGCTGTGGGCCAGTGAGTTCGGACAGAACCGTCGTGACGAGCTCAATCTGATCCGACCGGGTGGCAACTACGGGTGGCCGGAGGTCGAAGGCGATTCCGATGATCCGCGGTTCGTCGCGCCGGCCGCCACCTGGACCACGCAGGAGGCGTCCCCGGCCGGGCTGGCGATCATCGGCGACCGCGCCTACATGGCCGCGCTCCGCGGCCGGCGGCTGTGGGAGATACCGCTCACGGGGTCGGCCGCCGGCGAGCCGGTGAGCAGGTACGCCGACGAGTTCGGCCGGCTGCGCGTCGTGGCCGCCGCGCCCGACGGCTCACTGTGGTTCGGCACGAGCAACACCGACGGACGCGGCCGGCCGGCCGACGGGGACGATCGTCTGCTCCGGATGCGGCTCGGCTGACCACAGTTCCGGCGCGCGGACCAGAAGCCATCCGACGGGCGCCGATCGGTTCTGTACGGAATCGACAGTTCGATTCTCGAATCATTTCGCGGAACCATTTTCCGAAATCGTCTCATCGCCGGACTCTCATGGGTGCGAGCCCGTCATCACCGGGTGTTTTCGCAACGATTGTGTGGCCTATTCCAGGCGGCAGGATCACCGCGTCGGTCGACAGCGTAACAACGAACTGGCCTCGATCCGCCGAACATCACCTCGTCGCCGCGCCGCGATGTCATGGTGGAACACGTGGATTCGACTCATCTTCCCGAGCTCGTCGACGAGCTCCTGTCCTCGGCCCGCGAAGCGTCGAGCCGACGGGCCTCTCATACGTTGCACGGCAACTCTTCTCGACATCTTCGACAAACGGTGATCGCACTGGTCGCGGGCGCGGCACTGTCGGATCACGACAGTCCCACCGAGGCCACGCTGCAGGTCCTGCGCGGGCGTGTCGTCCTGACCTCGGCGGACGGCGATCCGGCCGGCCGGTGGGAGGGCGCCACCGGCGACCTGGTGACCATTCCGTCGACGCGTCACGGCCTGACCGCACAAGAGGACTCGGCGATCCTGTTGACGGTTGCCACGCGTTGACCTAAGCGACCAGATTGTTTCCCGAATGACCGACGGGTGTATTTCCCACAAACGTTTTCGGCATATCTGATCGACTTTGCGATTCGGGAAGAAACAATTGCCGACCCTCCGTATGGTGTCGCTCATGGCCCGGTCAGAAGATGTACAGGGTTCTGCAGCCACCGCACTGTTGGACATCGGCAGGTTCTTCACCCGATGGGACGAGACCGACGATCGTCGTGTCGTCTTCCGGGACGGCGGTCGGGCGGGTGACGTCTTCTACCGGGATCGATGGAGCCACGACAAGATCGTGCGCTCGACACACGGCGTGAACTGCACGGGCTCCTGCTCGTGGAAGGTCTACGTCAAAGACGGGATCATCACCTGGGAGACCCAGGAGACCGACTACCCCTCGGTGGGCCCGGACCGGCCCGAGTACGAACCCCGCGGGTGCCCGCGGGGCGCGGCCTTCTCCTGGTACACCTACTCCCCCACCCGGGTCCGACACCCGTACGCCCGGGGTGTGCTGGTGGAGATGTTCCGCGAGGCGAAGCGCCGGCTCGGCGATCCCGTGCTGGCGTGGGCCGACGTCGTCGGAGACCCGCTGCGCCGACGCTCCTACCAGCGCGCACGGGGCAAGGGCGGGCTCGTTCGCGTCTCCTGGGACGAGGCCGTCGAGATGGCCGCGGCAGCGCACGTCCACACGATCAAGGCCCACGGTCCGGACCGGTGCGCGGGTTTCTCCCCGATCCCGGCCATGTCGATGGTCAGCCACTGCGTCGGCACCCGGTTCATCCAGCTGATCGGCGGGGTGATGACCTCGTTCTACGACTGGTACGCCGATCTGCCGGTGGCCAGTCCCCAGGTGTTCGGCGACCAGACCGACGTCCCGGAGTCCGGGGACTGGTGGGACGCGACGTACCTGATGATGTGGGGTTCCAACGTCCCGGTGACGCGGACCCCGGACGCGCACTGGATGGCCGAGGTGCGCTACCGCGGCACCAAGGTGGTCTCGGTCAGCCCCGACTACGCCGACAACACCAAGTTCGCCGACGAATGGCTGCCCGCGCAGGCCGGCACCGACGGGGCGCTCGCGATGGCGATGGGACACGTCATCCTCACCGAGTTCTTCGTCCGGCGCTCGACCGGGTTCTTCGACGACTACGTGCGCCGCTACACCGACCTGCCGTTCCTGATCCACTTGGACGAAAAACCGGGCGGGCCGGACGGTGACTCGACCGGCACCGACGTCCCCGGAAAATTCGTCCCTGGGAAGTTCGTGACCGCCGACGAGTTGCCCGGCGCGGAACATGTTGCCTCCGAGGACGTCTGGAAGACGGTGTGCTGGGACGAGGCACGCGATGAGCCGGTGGTGCCCAACGGCTCGATGGGGTTCCGGTACGCCGACTCCGGTGCGGGGCGATGGAATCTCGATCTCGGTGGCGCGCAACCCGCGCTGACACTCATGAGCGATGCGGCCGAATTCGTCGAAGTCGCGTTCCCGGTCTTCGACGCCCCCGACGGCAGCGGCGCCGTGGTCCGCCGAGGTGTCCCCGCGCGGCGGATCGGGGGACGGCTCGTCACGACCGTCTTCGATCTGATACTCGCGCAGTACGGCGTCACCCGGGACGGGCTCCCCGGCGAGTGGCCCACCGGCTACGACGACGCATCGGCGCCGTACACACCGGCGTGGCAGGCCGAGATCACCGGCGGGCCGGCCGCGGCGGCGATTCGCGTCGCGCGCGAATTCGCCGCCAACGCCGAGGAATCCGGCGGCCGCTCGATGATCATCATGGGCGCCGGGATCTGCCAGTGGTTCCACGGCGACGCGACCTATCGGGCGATCCTGTCCCTGCTCATCCTCACCGGATGCATGGGCCGCAACGGCGGCGGTTGGGCGCACTACGTCGGGCAGGAGAAGTGTCGTCCGATCACGGGCTGGATCTCGCTGGCGAACGCGCTGGACTGGACGCGCCCGCCGCGGACCATGACCGGGACCTCGTACTGGTACATGCACACCGGGCAATGGCGCAACGACGGGTACTCGACATCCTCACTCGCCTCCCCGCTGTCGCGCGGCACGATGGACCACGAGCACACCGCCGACGCCATCGCCCAGTCGGCGCGGCTCGGCTGGATGCCCTTCTATCCCCAGTTCTCCACCAACCCTCTCGACGTCGCCGACGAGGCGACCGCCGCCGTGGATCGCGGTGACGCCGCCGATCCGGCGTCCTACGTCGCAGAGCGTCTGCAGAACGGCCAACTGACATCCGCCATCACCGACGTCGACGCACCCGAGAACTGGCCCCGGACCCTCGTGCTGTGGCGGTCCAACCTGCTCGGTTCCTCGGCGAAGGGCAACGAGTACTTCCTCCGGACCCTGCTCGGCACCCACCACAACGTGCTCGGCGCCGAGAAACCCGAGACCCCGAGGCCTGCCGAGATCCGTTGGCACGACGACATTCCGGAGGGGAAGCTCGACCTGCTGCTGTCGGCGGATTTCCGGATGACATCGACCACGCTGCTGTCGGACATCGTCCTGCCTGCTGCGACCTGGTACGAGAAGCACGACCTGTCCTCGACGGACATGCACCCGTTCGTCCACGCGTTCACACCGGCGATCGACCCGCCGTGGGAGGCGAAGTCCGACTTCGACCTGTTCCACCGGCTCGCACGCAAGCTGTCGGACCTGGCACGCACCCACCTCGGTACACGGCGCGATCTCGTCAGCGTCCCTCTGCAGCACGACACCCCGGCGAGGTTGCACAACCGCACGGCCGGATTCTGGACTGGCGACACGACGGCGTTGTCGGACAGCCAGGCCGGAACATGCCCAACTTCACCGTGGTGGAACGGGATTACACCGCGATCGCGGACAAGCTGGCGTCCATCGGACCGCTCGCGGACACCCTCGGCTTCACCGTCAAGAACGTGACCTACCCGCTCGAGGAACAAACACGCACACTCGCCGAATCCAACGGCGTGATGCTCGGCGGCGCCGGCGACGGACGACCGGCCATCGACACCGACGAGAAACTCGCCGAGGCGATCCTGACGTTGTCGGGCACCACGAACGGCGAACTCGCGGTGGCCGGCTTCGAACAGCTGCAGCAACGCGTCGGCTTCCGCCTCGACGACCTCGCGCGCGGTTCGGAGGAGAAGCGCATCCGCTTCGCCGACACCCAGAAGGCACCCGTGCCGGTGATCACGTCGCCGGAGTGGTCCGGGTCGGAGACCGGCGGCCGCCGGTACGCACCGTTCACGGTGAACATCGAGCGGCTCAAGCCGTTTCACACGCTCACCGGACGGATGCACTTCTATCTGGACCACGACTGGATGATCGACATGGGCGAGTCGCTCCCGATCTACCGGCCGCCGCTGGACATGCACCGCCTGTTCGGCGAACCCAAGCTCGGACCCGACGGCGCCCGGGAGATCACGGTGCGGTACCTGACGCCACACTCGAAGTGGTCGATCCACTCCGAGTACCAGGACAACCTGTTCATGTTGTCGCTCTCCCGCGGCGGGCCGATCGCCTGGCTGAGTCCCCAGGACGCCGCCTCGATCGACGTCGCCGACAACGACTGGATCGAATGCACCAACGCCAACGGCGTTTTCGTGTGCCGTGCAATCGTCAGCCATCGCATGCCGGCCGGGGTCTGCTACGTCCACCACGCCCAGGAACGCACGATCGACGTCCCGAAGTCGGAGGCGACGGGCCGCCGGGGCGGCATCCACAACTCGCCGACGCGGCTGCTGGTGAAACCGACCCACCTCATCGGCGGTTACGCCCAGTTGTCCTACGCCTTCAACTATCTCGGACCGACCGGCAATCAACGCGACATGGTCTCGACCATCCGCAAACGCAGCCAGAAGGTGACGTACTGATGCGGGTCATGGCCCAGGTCGGGATGGTGATGAACCTCGACAAGTGCATCGGGTGCCACACCTGCTCGGTGACCTGCAAGCAGGCGTGGACCAATCGGTCCGGCACCGAGTACGTGTGGTTCAACAACGTCGAAACCCGTCCCGGACAGGGGTATCCGCGACGGTACGACGACCAGGAGACCTGGCAGGGCGGCTGGGTCCTCAACCGCAACGGCAGGCTGCGCCTGCGCGCCGGCGGCCGCGTGCGGAAGCTGTTGACCCTGTTCGCGAGTCCGGTCCAGCCGACCATCGAGGACTATTACGAACCCTGGACCTACGACTACCAGACCCTCATCGACGCCCCGCTCGGCGACGATTTCCCGGTCGCCCGTCCCAAGTCCCTGCTCACCGGCAAGGACACCAAGGTCACCTGGTCGGCGAACTGGGACGACAACCTCGGCGGTGCACCGGAACTCGCCGAGCGCGACCCCATCGTCGAGAAGCTCCGGCGCGAGTCCGAAGACGCGGTGAAGTTCGGCTTCGAGCAGACCTTCATGTTCTATCTGCCGCGGATCTGCGAACACTGCCTCAATCCGTCATGCATGGCGTCGTGCCCCTCCGGTGCGATCTACAAACGCAGCGAGGACGGCATCGTGCTCGTCGACCAGGACCGCTGCCGCGGCTGGCGGCAGTGCATCACGGGCTGCCCGTACAAGAAGATCTATTTCAACCACAAGTCCGGCAAGGCCGAGAAGTGCACGCTGTGTTACCCGCGCATCGAGGTCGGGCAACCGACGGTGTGTTCCGAGACGTGCGTCGGCCGGCTTCGCTACCTGGGCATCTTCCTCTACGACGCCGACGCCGTGACTGCGGCCGCCTCGGTCCCCGATGATCGCGATCTGTATGAGGCGCAACTCGATCTGATGCTCGACCCCGAGGATCCGGCGGTGATCGCCGCCGCTCGACGCGACGGCATCCCGGACGACTGGCTCGAGGCCGCGCGCCGATCGCCGGTCTACGCGCTGGCGAAGAAGTACCGTGTCGCGCTCCCGCTGCACCCGGAATACCGCACGATGCCGATGGTCTGGTACGTCCCACCGCTGTCGCCGATCGTCGACCTGCTCGCCGAGCAGGGTCACGACGCCGAGGGCGCGGGAACACTGTTCGGCGCGATCGAGGCCCTTCGGATTCCGGTGGAGTACCTGGCCGAATTGTTCACCGCCGGTGACACGGTCGTCATCGACACGGTGCTGCGCCGCCTGGCCGCCATGCGCTCGTACATGCGCGACGTGACCCTGGGCCGTGAACCCGACGCGGGAATACCGGCCGCGGTGGGGATGACCGAGGAGGCGGTGTACGAGATGTACCGCCTGATGGCGATCGCGAAATATGAAGAGCGATACGTGATCCCCACGGCTCATCTCGAACAGGCCGAGAAACTGGACGAGATGGGATGTTCGCTCGACTACGACGACGGGCCCGGCATGTTCGACTCGTCGCCGTTCGGCGAGGCCAGCGGTCGTCCCGCGCCGGTGTCGGTGGAGACGTTCCATGCGCTGCGTCAGCGTCAGACCACTGACACGGCGGCCGGCGAGCACACGATGGCGGGCCGGACCAACCTGCTCAACTGGGACGGCAACGGGGCCCCGCCGGGCCTGTTCCCCGAACGCGTACCCGGATCGACTCCCGACGAGGAAGCACGATGAGGGGACCACGGTTGTTCGCACGTCGCTCGCGGGCGACCGACGAGGGCACCGTCATACGGTTGATCGCGTCCTGGTGCCTGAGCTATCCCGACGACGAGGTCCTCGGCCGCGTCGATCTGATGCGGGCCGCCCTCGCCGAGATGGATGACGCACAGACCCCACATCTGCTGCGGCAGATCACCGACCACCTCGCCGACGGCGATCCGGCAGCGCTGCGCCGCGAGTACATCGAGCTCTTCGATCTCTCGAAACGGCACACGCTCTACCTGTCGTACTGGTCCGACGGCGACACCCGGCGTCGGGGCGCGTCGCTGGGCGAGTTCAAGCAGGCCTACCGCGACAGTGGATTTCTCGTGGACCTGCGCGGTGAATTGCCCGACCATCTGCCGATCGTTCTCGAGTTCAGCGCGCGGGCCGATCCGGGCCGCGGCGTCGAGCTGCTCGAGAAGCACCGTGCAGCACTGGAATTGATCCGGTTCGCCCTGCTCGACGCGGAGTCGCCGTACGCCGGGGCGGTGGCGGCGGTGTGCGCCACCCTGCCCAGTCCCTCCCCACCCGACCGGGCCACGGCCATGGCGATGTGTGCACCCGCACCGACGGAGACTGTGGGACTGGAACCCTTCGATCCCCGCCTGCTTCCGATCAACCCGACCCGAGCGTGAGGTGACCTGTGGACATCTTCCTGTGGGGCGTGGTGCCCTACGCGACGCTCGGACTGCTCATCGGTGGAACCATCTGGCGCTATCGCTACGACAAGTTCGGGTGGACGACGCGGTCATCCGAGCTCTACGAGTCCCGCCTCCTGCGGATAGCGTCGCCGCTCTTCCACTACGGCGTGCTCGTGGTGATCATCGGCCACGCGATCGGATTGCTGATCCCGGAGTCGTGGACGGAGGCCATCGGCGTCTCGGAGACGCTGTACCACTGGGGTGCCGGGGGTTTCGGGATCCTGGCGGCAGTCGCCACCCTCGTCGGGGTCGCGATGCTGGTGTACCGCAGGCGGACCGTCGGCCCGGTGTTCATGGCCACCACGCGTAACGACAAGGCGATGTACCTGGTGCTGGTCACGGCGCTGGTGGCAGGCACCTACATCACGCTGATCGGCACGCTCGACCCGCACGCGCCCGGCGTGAACTACCGCGAGACCGTCTCGCCCTGGTTCCGTTCACTGTTCGTGTTGCAACCGGACGTCACGGCGATGGCGGCGGCGCCCTTGCGTTTCCACGTGCACATCCTGATCGGGATGCTCCTCTTCGCGATGGTCCCCTTCACCCGGCTGGTGCACATCTTCACCGCGCCGGTGCACTACCTCTTCCGTCCCTACATCGTGTACCGAAGCCGCGACCGACGTGTCGCGCCGGGTAACCAGCCCCATCGGCCGGGGTGGGCGCCCGTCGGAGTGAAGGACCGTGATCGATGAGCACCGACACCACGACGCCCGCCATCAGCTCGCATGCGCAGACCACGAACCTCGCTCTCGCGACACTCGCGTTCACGATCAGCTTCTGGGCCTGGAACCTCATCGGTCCGCTCGGGGTCGTCTACACCGACCAACTCGACCTGAGCGCCACCCAGAAGTCGATCCTCGTCGCCATCCCGATCCTGGTCGGCTCGCTCGGGCGAATCCTGACCGGCGCACTGACCGACCGCTTCGGCGGCCGCCTCATGTTCACCGTTCTGCTGGTCGCCACCATTCCGTTTGTCCTGCTGGTCGCCGCCGCCGGACATTTCGACAGCTACGCGTTGCTGCTCGTCGCCGGCTTCTTCCTCGGCGTCGGCGGGACGACGTTCGCCGTGGGCATCCCCTTCGTGAACGCCTGGTACGACAAGTCCCGGCGCGGGTTCGCGACCGGCGTCTTCGGAGCCGGGATGGGCGGAACGGCGTTGTCGGCCTTCTTCACCCCCCGGTTCGTGTCGTGGTTCGGATACATCGCGACGCACATCATCATCGCCGTCGCGCTCGCGGTGGTCGCCGTGGTCTGTTGGTTGTTCATGCGCGACTCACCCAGGTGGGCCGCGTCCCACGACTCGGTGGTCCCCAAACTGATCGGTGCGGCCAAACTGCCGATCACCTGGCAGCTCGGTTTTCTCTACGCTGCGGCGTTCGGCGGCTTCGTCGCCTTCAGCACCTACCTGCCGACCTACCTCAAAGACGTCTACGACTTCGACCTCCAGGCGGCCGGCACGCGCACCGCCGGTTTCGCGATCGCGGCCGTCATCGCCCGGCCCGTCGGCGGTGTCCTGTCCGATCGCTTCGGACCGCGCATCATCACCGTGATCTCCTGTGGCGGTGCCGCCGTGCTCGCCGTGTGGATGATCACCAAGCCGCCCCTCGAGATACCCGCCGGTCTCGACTTCGTCCTGATGGCGGTCTGCATGGGACTCGGTTCGGGGTCGGTCTTCAGCTGGGTCGCGCAGGCCGCGCCCGCCGAGCGGGTCGGTTCGGTCACCGGGATCGTGGGTGCCCTCGGCGGGCTCGGCGGCTTCTTCCCGCCCATGGTCATGGGGGCCACCTACGACGCGACCACCCACAGCTACACGATCGGGCTCGTGCTGCTGGTCGTCTTCGCCACGTGCGCGGCCCTGTTCACCGTGTTCGGCATCCGACGCACGGCGAACACCTGACGCCCACCTCCTCGGCTGCGGCGTCGGGAGAATTGTCGGGGCCTCGTGTTCTGATGTTCGCACCCGTCGAACAAAGGAGCGATCCATGTCAGACCACGCTGCCGCGATCCGAGGTCTGCCCCGGTGGCATCCCAATCCGCTCATCCGTTCCACCATCGAGACCATCCGGCGCTGCGGCTGGCAGGTGACCTCGGTCGGCGAGGCGGACGCCGAGTTCGACGCACCGCCTGCAGATGCTCGAACCGAGTGCGGGTTCTCCTACACCTCCGGACTCTCGCTGCACTCGATCCCGGAGCTCTCGATCTACGGCGTCGATCCCCTGACCGCGACACACGTGCTGAACGAACTGGGCGCCCTGCTCCACCAGGAGGACTGGCGTGATCTCGTCGCCGCGCAGTCCGACATCCCGTTGCAGACGGTCGCCGTGACCGTCCGACTCATCGAGCAACTCGACCACGACGAGCTGCTCCTGGCGAACCTGTTGTTCCCCGACCACCCGAAACTGCAGGTGGTCTGGCCCGACGACCACGGCCACCTCCCATGGGAAGACGGCTACACCCTGCTCCCGATGCACCAGCCGGTGAAGGGGATGCCGCAACTCCTGGATCCCCCGCGCCCGCAACCACGCCTTCTCACAACCGAATCCGGGCCCGACCGAACCCGCCCGCGACGGGCACGTCGCATCTCGGGTCACTGACCTGCGGCCGGCGGCCTCCCGGCGTGTCCGGGGCGACATGTGTCCGTGTTGCCCCGGACAAACGGAGCCCGGAGATGCCACCATGGTTGGTCTGGGGGCTCGAACAGACCACGGGGGCACGTGGAAAGGCAGGTCGGCGTGGCGCACCTCCCGGTCGTGGTCGCTGCACTCGTCGCCCTCGTCCTCGCGGTCGCCTTCGTCGCCGTCATCTACCGGCGTCCGCAACGCGGTCTCCTGGTCTTGGCCGCGCTCACCCCCCTCGACGGTCTCCTCGACATCGCCCCGTTGCCCGGCGTCGCCTCGGCGTGGAAGGAGGGCGTCCTCGCGCTGACGCTGATCTGCGCGGCCAATCGCCGGGTCCGGCCCGCCGACCGGACGGACCCGCCGTTGCAGCTGCCGTGGTGGCCGGCCGCGGCCGTGCTGGTCGCGTTCGGGGTCGTGTCGGCGCTCTACGTCTACGGCCCCATCGGGCTGTACGGCGTCAAGGTCACCTTCTTCTACCTCTTCGTGGTCCTCGCGCTATGGCTGACGCCGTTCGACGCGCTCGACCGCGACCGACTGGTCTCGATCATCATGGCGCTCGGGGTGCTCACCACCCTCGTGGGCATCGGCCAGCAGCTCCTGGGTCCGGCGCGGCTGGTCGAACTCGGCTACACCTTCGGCGAGCAGGTGCGGACGAGCGGTCCGCTGTTCCGGACGTTCAGCACGTTCAATCAGCCCTTCGGTTTCGGACTCTTCGTCATGCTGGCCCTGCTCGTCGGCGGAGCAGTGGCGCTGTCGGACACCGCCCGCCGGCGCAACCGGTTGTTCCTCGTCTGCTGGCCGGTCATGGCGATCACGATGGCCACGTCGGTGGTGCGGGCGGCGATCCTCGGCCTCATCGTCGGTGTGATCTGGCTTGCGGCCCTTCGCTTCCGCCGCCTCATCGCCCCGCTGCTCGCAGTCGGGGTCGTCGCCGTCATCTCGCTGCCGTTCCTGCCGTCGAACATCACCAAGGTGTTCTTCTCGTCGAGCAGCCTGAGTCAGCGCGGCTCCGGGTGGGGTGAGATCTTCGCGAGCATCTGGGTGCACCCGCTCGGGACCGGCCTGGCGTCGAGCGGATCGGCGGCCGACGCGATGTCGGCGGCCCAGGGCGACACGACGCGGACGATCACCGCCGGCGCCGGCGGTACCGTGCAGCAGTTGTCGAAGAACTACCAGCCGGACAACTACTACGTGAAGCTGCTCATCGAACTCGGGCCGATCGGGTTGTGGTTGTTCCTGGCCCTGATCGTGACCGCGATCATCTGGTGCGTGCAGTACTCGCGCCGGATGCCCGACCCGGATGGAGCCCTCGTCCTGGGTGTCAGTGCGTCCATGGTCGCGGCGATGGTGGCCTGCCTGGTCGCCACCTACTTCGAGATCTTCCCGCTCGACTTCTACTTCTGGTTACTGTTGGGAGCTGCTGGATGCGCGACGGCACAACACGAATCACGTACGGTGCGCTTGCACTTCGTCCCGGAGGCAGCGGCGTCCAGACCTACATCCGCGAACTCCTGAGGGCACTGCCCGGCCACGTCGACGGCACCGCCCTGTCCGCAGTCGTGCAGACCGACGCGGTCGGCGAACTGCCCCCGGCGATCACCCCGGTGGAGCGTCCCGTCGCCGACGGTGTCCGACGGGCGGTGTTCGGCGTACTCCCCACCCGCTCGGGCGGCGTGTTCCACGGTCTCGACGTCGACCTACCAGTCGCCGGCCCCGCCACCACGGTCGCGACCGTGCACGACCTGTCGGTGCTCGACATGCCGTCCGCGTCGAGCCGGTTTCGCGCCGCGGGCGAATCCGTACTCGTCCGCACGACCCTCCGTCGGGCCGACGTGCTGATCGCCGTCTCCGAGTTCACCGCCGAACGAATCCGCGAGACCTGCGGACGGGATGCCCACGTCACCGAACTCGCGCCCGCCGACTGGGCCCGCCCACCCGCGCCGGCCGATGTCGAACGGGTTCGGGCGAAATACGATCTGCCGGAACGCTTCGTGATGCAGATCGGCACCGTCGAACCCCGCAAGAACGTCGAACTCGTCGCGGCGGTCGCCCGGCGCCTCGACATTCCGTGCGTGCTCGGCGGCGCGGGTTCGACGGGCCCGGGCGCCCCGTCGTCGGCGGTCGGGCTCGGTTACGTCGATGTCGGGGACCTGCCGGCGCTCTACGCCGCGGCGACCGTGACCGCCTACGCCTCGTTCTACGAGGGTTACGGCCTTCCGCCCGTCGAGGCGATGGCCTGTGGCGGTGCCGTCGTCGCGAGCGCGGTGGGCGCGCTTCCCCAGGTCGTGGGTGACGGCGCGACACTGGTGCACGGCCACGACGAGGACGACTGGGTCCGTGCCCTCGAACCCCTCGTGCGCGACGACTCGGCGCGCACCGAACTCGTCGCCGCCGGCACCTCGGTGGCGTCAGCCCTCAGCTGGGACACCACGGCCCGCCGGACGGTCGAGGCCTACCGGGCCGGCGGCATCGACATACCCGGTGCGGGGCGCCGTGAGCCCTGACGTCACCGGCCCGCTGCCGTCCGATGCGCTGGTGGATCAGCAGGCCGAAGCCGAGCTGCTGGCCCGCGCGACCGGTGCCGGGAGCGCAGCGGGCGGGCCGAACACCACCGGCGCCGGGAGCGCAGCGAGCGGGCCGAGAATCACCGGCGCCGGGAGCGCAGCGAGCGGGCCGACGACTGCGCCGGCCGCCGAGCCCGGCGCGCACCCGGCCTCGGATGCGCGGGCCGCCACCCGTGCCACCATCGCGATGCTGACCAGTCGCGTGGTCATCGCCGCCCTCGGCTGGGCCGGGAGCGTCCTCATCGCGCGCACCCTGTCCCCGGAGGACTGGGGCACCTACTCCTTCGTGTTCGCGCTGCTCGGTCTGACCGCGATCTTCACCGACCTCGGGGTCGGCCGGGCGGTGATGGCCCGGCTCATCTCCGACGACCCCGACGACGTCGCGAAGACGTCCTCGGCGTTCATCGCCCTGCGGGTGGTGCTCGGCCTTCTCGGCTACCTGATCGCCGTCGCCTACGTGATCGTGCTGCAGTATCCCGGCGACGTGATCCGCGCGACCGCGATCGCCGGACTCGTCGTCGTGTTCGCCACGCCCGCACAGGCACTCACGGTCATCTTCCAGAGCCGGCACCGCCTCCTGCTCACCGCGATCGCCGAGAGCCTGGGCCAGGTTCTGCAGCTGGCGCTGACCATCGCCGCCGTGCTCGTAGCGCCGGCACTGCTGGTGTTCGTACTCGCCCCGGTCGCGAACGAGATCCTGTCGCTGATCATCAAGGTCGTCGGGATCGCGCGCCGGTCGTCGGGACTGCGGCCGTCGCGGGTCGTCGAATGGTCGCGATGGAAACCGATGCTCTCCGATGCCCTTCCGCTCGCACTGGGCCTCGCCCTGACCATCGCGCTGCAGAAGGTCGACGTCCTGCTGCTGAGTCTGCTCGATTCGCTCGACGCGGTCGGCATCTACAGCATCGGGTACAAGTTCTCCGACATCATGGACACCTTCATCCTGGCCGCGATCGGACCCGTCAGCACCCTGCTGGTCGCCGCCTGGCCCGACCAGTCGGCGGTCCTGCGCCAGCGGTGCCGGAGTGCGGCGGTGGTGTTCGCCGCGGGCGGTGCCGTGTCCGTGGCCGCCTTCTGGCCGAGCGCCGGCCCGATCATCGGACTCCTGTACGGCGACCGGTTCGTCGTCGGGGCCGACGCCGCGCGGCTGCTCGTTCTGGGCGCGGCGCTCACCGCCTTCATCGTGCTCGGCATCTTCCTGCTCGCGGCGACCGGTCGGGCGAATCGCTACCCGTGGATCGCGGTCGGCGGCCTGGCACTCAACGTGGTGCTCAACCTGATCCTGATCCCGCGGTACTCCTATGACGGGGCCGCCTTCTCCACCGTCATCACCTTCGCCCTCGCGGTGGTGGCACTGTGGGTAGTCATCGGTCGGACGCTGCCCATCTCGGGTCTGCTCCCACTCGGCGCACTCACCACGTTGACCCTGGTGACGGTGGCGGCGTGCGCCATCGGGGTCTGGCTCGCGGATTCGATTCCCTGGCCGGTCATCTCGGCCGGTACCGCACTGATCGTCGCCGGACCCGCGGTACTGCTCACCCGGGCGGTGACCACGCCGCCCGGCCGACACACGAAGGTGGTCCGATGACCGATTCCGAGCACCCGTGCACGATCGTCTTCGTCGCGCACACCGGCCATGTCTCCGGGGCGGAGAAGGTGATGCTCGATCTGATCGACGTCGCGCTCGCGCGCGGCCACCCGGTGCGGGTCGTCAGTCCCGACGGCCCCCTGGTGGGACGACTCCCGGCCCCGGTCGACCATGTGTCCATCCCGCCGCTCGGCCTGAGCGGCGAGCGCGGTGTGGCGCGCCTCGCGGGTGCCGGTCGCCTCCTGCTCGACTGGGTACGCGCCGGTCGCACCCTGCGCCGGGTGACACGTCGGTCCGACACCTCGACGATCGTCAACTCCTTGTTCGCACTCCCCGCCGCACGCGTCGCGCAACCGACGGGCCGCGTCTCCTGGCTCGTGCACGACACCCTGTCGTCGGGGCGGCAGCGCACCGTCATCCGCGTCAGCGCGCCCGTGGTCCGGCGCGCCGTCGCGGTGTCGGAGGCGACGTCGGTCCCCCTCGCGAACCTCGGTCTGCCGGTCGTCGTGGCCCACAACGGAGTCACCTGGCCGGTCCCCGCGCTGCCCACCGGGCTCCACGACCCACCGGTCGTCGGGATGCTGGCTCTGCTCACCCCCTGGAAGGGGCACATCGTCGCGCTCGACGCGGTCGCCGGTCTGCCGGACGTCGAACTGGAGTTCGCCGGGGGCTCCTTCCCCGGGGACGCCGATCACGTTGCCGCACTGCATGCCCGGGCCGCCAGACCGGACCTCGCCGGACGCGTCCGGTTCCTCGGGCACACCGATCTCCGCGCCGCCCTGGAGCGGTGGGATGTCGTGCTCTCGGCGAGTGTGACGCCCGAGGCCGGACCGCTCTCGGTCCTCGAGGCGATGGCCTACGGCACACCGGTCATCGGCACGGATCACGGCGGCACCACCGAGTTCCTACGGGACGGCGCCGGAGTCCTCGTCCCGCCGTCGGATCCCGCCGCGCTGGCCGCGGCGATCAGCCGCGTCCTCGACGACGCCGACCTGCGCCGTTCGCTGACCGCGGAGGCGCGTCGTCGGATCGCGGACGGACACGACAAGTCGGCGACCCTACCGCGTATGCTCGACGAGTTGTTGTCCGGCTGAGGAGAAGTCCACCGCCGGCACCTGCCGCGCGCGATGCGCGTCTCGTCAGATAGGCACCATCCATGACACGGTCCCTGCACGGTCGGGCCACCCGGTCGGCCCTCGCATACGTGTGCATCCTCGTCGCAACCCTCGCCGCGATCGTATGGGTCCGCAGCGACGCGCATTCGGCGCCGGCTGCGTGCTCACTCGCCAACGGCGAGAACAAGGTCGCGGCGTCGCCGGGTGCCTCGTTGCTCGGTGCGTCCGATGAGGACCTCAATCGGGAGCTGTCGGTCGCCCAGGACCTCGGTATGTGGGCGGTGCGACTCGACGTGGACTGGTCGGTCGTCGAACCCCGGCGCGGACAACGGAACTGGGCGCCCATCGACCGGGTGGTCAACGCCGTGGTCGCCCACGGGATGTGTCCGCTGGGGCTGGTGACCTACACACCGCTGTGGGCGGCACGCGCGTCCGACTTCCCGCGCAACAGCCACTACCGGCCCGCCGACCCCAACGTCTTCGCATCCTTTGCCGCGGCCGCGGCGCAACGGTACGCCGAATCGATCGCGGTCTGGGAGATCTGGAACGAGCCCAACCTGGCGAACTACTGGCTGCCGAGGGCGAACTCGGCCGAGTACGGCCGCCTGCTCGCTGCGTCCTACGCGGCCGTCAAACGCGCGGTCCCCGGCGTCGCGGTGATCTCCGGAGGGCTCGCACCCGGCACCGACAACGGCCGCGACATCGCACCGCTGACCTTCGTGCGCAATCTGTATCAGGGCGGATTCAACCGCTCGCTGGACGCACTCGGCGTGCATCCCTACACCTATCCGGCTCTGCCCAACGACCCCGCCGCGGCATCGTGGAGCACCGCGGCACGGATGTGGGACATGCGCGACGTGATGGTCGCCGCGGGCGACGGCGACAAGAAGATCTGGATGACCGAGTTCGGCGCACCGACCGGAACCGGCACGAACGCCGTCACCGAGGAGGTCCAGGCACAGAGCATCGCGATAGCCATCGGCGCCCAGAGCGACGCGCCCTGGCTCGGACCGCTGTTCGTGTACTCGCTGCGAGACGCCGGCACCGACCCGAACAATCTCGAGCACAACTTCGGCCTGGTGCGCCGCGACTGGTCACCGAAGCAGGCGTACTCGATGCTCGCCTCGCGGTGACCTCCGAAATCGTTTCTCGCACACGCCACGCCCGCCGGTGCCGACCACGATTGCCCGCTTCCTTCGTTATGGTGAACTGACAGCTGATCGACACTGCAATGTCCGGGGATGGTCGGGGGGCATCCGACACCACAGGAGTTAGGCGTGACCTCCAGCTTCGATGCCGCCGGGCGACGTGATGCGCCGCCCTCGGTCGACCTGTTCGGGCACTTCGGTGATCTCTTCCGTGTCGCCGTCCCCGCGATCCTGATCGGCATCCTCGTCGGCGCCTCGGTGTTCGCGCTGCGGACCGCATTGGTCCCGAAGGAGTACTCGGCCACGGTCGTCACCGAGATCACGCCGGCCGGCACGATCATTCCGGGCGACGCCTTCGTCGAACAGTTGCGTGCCCCGTTCGTGGCGCTGTCCACCGACGAGAACGTCCTGCAACAGGTGCTCACCCAGGTCGACACCGGATGGACGACAAGCGAGTTGAGCTCGCACGTCACCACGACTCCGGGAACGGCTCCCACACTGATGGACTTCACCGCCACGGCGCCGACGAGTACCCAGGCCGAAGACGTCGCCCGCGCGATGGTCACCGCCATCTCCGCCGCGTCGCTGTCCACCCATGCCCGCGACATCACCCGGCAGATCGATCAACTGCGTGCGCAGGTGACCGCCGAGCGCGTCCGCAACCGCGCACTGCCCGACCGCAGCGAGGCGAAGGTCGAATCCGATGCGACCCTCGCCGATCTCGACTCCCAGCTCACCCGGTTGCAGAACTCGTCGTCGGACACGCTCACCATCCTCGCGGCACCGTCGGCGAGCGAGGTGCCTGTCAGCCCCAAACCGGCCCAGGAGGGTGCGGTCGCCGGCATCGCCGCGACGATCATCGCGGCGGAGCTGCTCGCACTGCTCCGTGGGCGGGTCGGCCGGAAACCGAACCCGATCTGGGCCCGCCGCGCGGCGCACCGGTACGGCGCGGAGCTCACCTACGGACAGCGGGGCGAGCCGGCGCTGCCGGCGAATCTGCTGCCCGCGTTCGCGCAACGCCATCGCCGCGCCCAGGTCGCGCTGATCCTCACCGGCGACCACATCGACGCCGCTCGCGCGATCGACGACATCCGTCACCCGGAGGACGACGCGACCACCGGGCACCGTCTGCGCATCGTCCGGTTCCCTCTCGCCGAGCCCTGGTGGCAGAGCGTCGATCCCGGGGACGTCGCGCTCGCGGCTGTGGTCGTCTCGTCTGCTGGACGTGATCGCAAGGCGGCCGACCGGGCGCTGTCCCAGCTCGCGACCATCGGGTCGACCCGTCATCTGATCGTGCAGCGCACGGGGAAGCAGCCTTCCGCGCCTGCCCTGTCCACCGCCGCGGACCCGGTCCCCGACAATCGTGCCGGGGGCGAAAGTGCCGGGGCCACAGCCGCATCGAGAGCCGAGGTTGCCACACCCATGACACCCCAGCCGCCGTCTGACGATCGACGAGGCGCGACACTCGATTCCGACCGGTTCCGAACCGCGCCGGGAGATGTGGGCAGCAATGCCCGGTGACCGCGTCGCCGTCGTCCACGAACGACTCACGGAGATCGCCGGGTCCGAGCACGTCGTCGAACAACTCGCCGCGACGTGGCCGACGGTCGAGGTACACGCGCCGATCTCACGGACCGAGGGGGTACCGGCCGGATTGGCCGAGCCGCCGATCACCTCGTCGCTCAATCGCGCCTACCGCCTGCTCGGCGAACGCAGCTACGCCCCGTTGCTCCCGCTGATGCCACTGGCATTCCGGCGGATGCCGCTGCGGGATGCCGACGCGGTCGTGACCAGCCATCACGCCTTCGCCACCCAGGCGGTGCACGCGACCGACGCGCCGGTCATCGCCTACGTACACAGTCCGGCCCGCTGGGCATGGGATCCGTCGCTGCGCGCGGGCGAGGGCGGCGGGGCAGCCGGCGCCGCGATCCTGTCGGCGCTGTCGGTGGTCGCCCGGCGCTGCGAAGTCGGCGCCGCGCCCCGTCTGCACACCGTCGTCGCGAACTCCTCGGCCGTCGCCGAGCGCATCCGCGAGCACTGGGGACGTGAGTCGGTCGTCGTGCACCCGCCGGTGGACCTCGACGGCTTCACACCGGATCCCGCGGTGCCCCGTGAGGACTTCTACCTCCTCGCCGGACGACTCGTCCCGTACAAGCGACCCGACCTCGCGATCGCGGCGGCCGCCCGCGCCGACGTCCGGCTCGTGGTCGCGGGAGACGGACGGGCCATGCCGCAGTGTCGCGAGCTCGCCGGCCCGAAGACGACGTTCCTCGGCCGCGTCCCCCACGACACCCTGCTGAACCTGCATCGCAGCGCCCGCGCGGTCCTGATGCCCGGGATCGAGGACTTCGGCATCGTGCCCGTCGAGGCGATGGCCACCGGCACGCCCGTCATCGCGCTCGGTGAAGGCGGCGCCCTCGACACCGTCGTACCCGGATCGACCGGTCTGCTGATCGAACCGGGGACCGACGACGAGATCGTCGAGCGGCTGGCCGCGTCGTTGCGCGACTTCGCCGTCGACGACTACGACCGATCCGAGATCCGCGCCTGGGCCGAGCGCTTCCGGCGCGAACGGTTCCGCGACGAGATGCGCGAGGTCGTCGATGCCGCGCTCTGACAACGCCGCAACCGCCGGGGCGCAGCGTGCCTCCGTCCTCGACCGTGCACTGGCCACGTCCCGCACGATCTCGGTGACCGGCCCGATGACGGCCCCGGATCTCGACCTCATCCGGGCTCGCCTGACCCGGGCGTGGACACCGACGTCGAGACTGAGTCTCGTCCCCGATCCGGCGTCGGCGAGCTGGGCCCACGACGTGGCGACCCTGCCGCGGGTCGTCGAGCGGCCCGACCTCGCCGACCTGCCGATCGGCGACATCATGACGCGCCTGCGGAACCGTCCCGAGCCGCTGCCCCGACTCGAGGTGCTCGTGTGTGGTCAGTGGCTGGTCATCGACCACACCCACGGCATGGGCGACGGCCGCCTCGGCGTCGAGCAGATCGCCGGTCTGGCCAGCCACCACGAGTTCCCGATGACCGAGCGGTTCGAACGCTCGCTGCCGCCGGACGCCGCCTGGCAGGCGTTGCGTCGTCACGTCCTGCGACACCCCAGACGTTTGCGCGACATCATGCGCCTGCGCGCTGCGAACGTCTCGCCGCCGACCCACGGACCAACGCGCGTCATCGAGGACTGGCATGCCACCCGCTGCGCCCTCACCGCCGCGATGCGCCCGGGGCAGACCGACGAACTCAAGCGTGCGATCGCCGACACCGGTGTCCGGATGTCCTCGGCGGCGGTGACTGTCGCGCTGTGGCGCGCCGCCCTGTCCGCGCAGGGCGTTCCCCTCGACGAGCGCACGCAGATCCTCTTCGACTGCCGCCGCTATCTCGACGCCGGGCACGCCGAGGACCATGGCAACTTCGCCGTGGGCATACCACTGCGCTTTCCACGCGACGCGACGCCGATGGAGATCGGGGACCGCATCCG
>NZ_JAMBDT010000078.1:0-24077 GCF_025143765.1 Gordonia sp. p3-SID1431 | reverse complement strand
CAGGGGGCGGTGGGGGCCGCGCCCTCCGCAAGCTCCAGACGCTCCTCAGCTCAGGGGTCGGTGGGGCGCCCTTCACTCACGCCAGTCAGGGTACAAAGGGGCGCACTTCGCTCACGCCAGTGCGGCGTCGATCACTCTGTCGGCGCGCGGAATTGAGCACGCTTCCAGTCGCCGTTGATCTCATCGCGTTCGCGGACGGCGTCCCGGAACCCGACGGTCGCGGCCCGCTGCTGGAAGGCGTAGCCCTCGCGGGTGTGGCGGGAGATGCCGTCGAAGACCGTGCTGATCATCCCCGAATTCGCGACGCCCTGAGCCAGGAGCGCACTGTTGAGCGCCAATTTGGCCATCACGAGCTGATTGATCGGCATGCGGGCGATCCGCTCGAGCAATGCCTCCGTCCGGTCGTCGAGTTCGTCGGCCGGGGGCGCCTCGACGGCCAGCCCCCACTCGTGCGCCTGTTTTCCCGACAGGCAATCGCCGGCGAACAGCAGCCGTTTGGCGCGCTGATCGCCGAGCCGATGGGCCCACATCCCCGCGGCGGGGATACCCCACACCCGGGTGGGCGGGTACCCGATCTTGGTGTCGTCGGCGCAGATGATCTGGTCGGCGTAGAGGGCGATGTCCGTGCCGCCGGCGACGGCGAACCCGTGCAGCTTGGCGACCGTCGGCTTGTTCGCGTGGAGCAGGCTGGCGAAACCGCGGTTGAACCTGCTCATCATCGCGTAGTCGATCATGGGATCCCAGGTGCGGCCCGGGTCGTGATTGCGTGCCTGCACAACGGGATCGAGGACAGTGCCGGTCCGTGGGTTGACGGCATGGGGATCGACGGCCTCGGACGGGTCGCCGCCGTTCTCGGCGAAGATCGACAGGTCGTATCCGCCGCAGAAACCCTTGCCCCGCCCGGATACGACGATCACGTGGACACCGGGGTCGAGGTCGGCGCGCTCCACCGCGTGCGACAGTTCGACGGGGGTGTCGACGGTGATCGCGTTGCCCTGATCCGGCCGGTTGAAGGTGATACGGGCGATCCGGCCGGTGACCTCGTAGGTGAGCGTGCGGTAGTCGACATCCGGCTCACGTCCGGCGCGGCCGGTGAACAACGAGTCCGGACCGCCGCGCAGGTCGTTGCGCCACGCGGCCGGCGGCGAGCCGGACGACTCATCCACGGACGTTGTCCTGCACGGTCTTCGGCGTCACCCGTTCGATGATCGACGCCGTGTCGATCCCCGACGGCAGCGTGCCGAACACGTCCCCCCGGTCGTTGCCGAGCCGACTCGCGGCGAACGCATCGGCGACCGCCGGATGGCCGTACCGCACCAGCAGGGAGGCCTGGAGGAGCTGGGCCATGCGGCCGACGACCCGCCGGGCCCGGTACTGCATCGCGTCCAGGTCGCCCAGCTCCCGTCGGAGTTCGTCGGCCGCGGCGTCGAGGTGCCGGTCCGCCCCTGCCGCACTGTCGATCTCGTCGAGGAACACGGTCACCGTGTCGGGCTGTTTGGCCATCGCCCGCAACACATCGAGCGCAGCCACATTCCCCGACCCCTCCCAGATCGACATGAGCGGCGACTCCCGGAAGAGCCGCGGCATCCGCGACTCCTCCACATATCCGTTGCCGCCCAGGCACTCCAGCGCTTCGGCGGCATGGATCGGGGCGCGTTTGCACACGTAGTACTTGCTGACCGCCAGCGAGATCCGCCGCAGCGCATCCGCCCGGGTGTCGCCTGCGGTCGCCTTGTCGGTCAGTTCCGCGAGCCACAGTGCCGTCATCGTGGCTCCTTCCGACTCGACCGCGAGATCGGCCAGCACGTTGCGCATCAGCGGCTGGTCTACGAGCGCGGCGCCGAAGGCCCGGCGGTGGGTGGCGTGATGGGCGGCCTGGGCGACGCCGACCCGCATGCCGGTCGCCGAGCCGAGGGTGCAGTCCAGGCGGGTCATGTTCACCATCTCGATGATCGTCGCCACCCCGCGGCCCTCGTCACCGACGAGCCACCCGACCGTGTCGTCGTACTCGACTTCGCTGCTCGCGTTGGAGTGGTTGCCCAGCTTGGCCTTCAGCCGCTGCAGCATAAAGGTATTGCGGGATCCGTCGGGCAGCACCCGCGGCACGAAGAAGCACGACAGACCTCCCGGCGCCTGCGCCAGCACCAGGAACACATCGCACATGGGTGCGGAGGTGAACCATTTGTGGCCGGTGATGCGGTACGTCCCGTCCGGTTGGACGACGGCTGTCGTGGTGTTCGCGCGAACGTCGGAGCCGCCCTGCTTCTCGGTCATCGACATTCCGGCGGTCAGCCCCGCTTTCGACAGCGGCGCCCGGAGACCGGGATCGTAGGTCGTCGAGACGAGCAGCGGCTCGTACAGCCCGGCGAGTTCGGGGTTGGCCCGCAGTGCCGGCACCACCCCGTAGGTCATCGACAACGGGCAGCCGTGCCCGGCGTCCACCGAACCCCACACGCTCGACTTCACCGCACGCTCGAAGTGCGCCGTCGGGCTCGGGTCCGACCATGCGGTACCACCGAGACCGAAACCGATACCCGTCCGCATGAGGTGGTGATAGGCGGGGTCGTAGGTGACCTCGTCCACCCGGTTGCCGTAGCGGTCGTGGGTCCGCAGTTCCGGCGGGTGGGACTCGGCGAGGTCGCCCCATCCGAGCGCTTCCGCACCACCGGCGAGACGGCCGATACGGTGCAGGTCGTCGAGCATGTGGTCGGCGCCCGCGCGGTGAACCGCCTCGGAGATGGCCGGATTGTCTGCGGCGTCGAAGTCGACGAGTTCGGGGACCTGATTGGTGACGACGTGGGTGGACATGGCGGAACCCGCTTCCTGGTGGAGGTCGTGATCCACGGTATTACATAATTCTGCTGTGCGCCAGAGTTTTGTAATATCCGTCGTGGCCGTCGAGCCGATCCCGCCCGATAGCATCGACGCCGTGCCCGGACGCGTGGACATTCCCAAGCTCACGGCGCGATCGGTCATCCTCAGCGCCCTCCTCGGCCTCGACTCCCCCGAGGCGTCGATCAACGGGCTCCTGGCCACGGCCACCGAGCTCGGGCTCCGCGAATCGACCGTGCGGGTGGCGCTGACGCGTCTGGTCGCGGCGGGAGACCTGGAACGCATCGACGGCAGATGCCGACTCTCGCCCCGCCTGGTCGAACGACAGCAGCGCCAGGATCGGGCGCTCCATCCGGCACGACGGGACTGGGACGGCAGCTGGGATCTCGCGATCGTGACGATCGGTTCGGAGAGCTCGACCGAACGGGCGCTGCTGCGCGACACGCTGCGGAAGGCCCGGCTCGGCGAGATCCGGGAGGGCGTCTGGGCCCGCCCGGCCAACCTCGACATCGAGCTCCCACCCGAACTGCGCCGTCGTCTGAGCCTCTTCCGCGCGGCTCCCGAGGAGGCGTCGACCGAACTGGCCGCACGACTGTTCACCCCGTCGACCTGGGCGGGGGCCGCAGACGAATTGCTCGACGCACTCGCCGCCGCGGCGACGGTCGCCGATCGATTCGAGGTCGCCGCTGCCATCGTGCGGCACATCCTCCGCGACCCGCTCCTGCCCGCGGAACTCCTCCCCGACGCCTGGCCCGGGGATCGGCTCCGCGAGGGTTACGAGGGCTTTCGCAGCGAGCTCACCGGACTCACCGCCCGGCACCTGTCACCCGACGGGGAGTGAGGAACCGGTCTCCGAACCCGACCGGCGCGGTCATGCGCTGCATCGGCCCGGTCCGGCCATCGGCGCACGAGGGTGTGCCCCGTCCGATCCGTTAGGCATGATGGATCCCGATGAACGCGCCCGACCCCGACCACAGCCACCCCGCCGACGCCGACGCACCGGCCAGCGGACCCCGCCGACCAGGCGCTTTCGCCCGCAACCCGGTCTTCGTGGTCCTGGGCGCGATCGTCGTCGGCGCACTCGTGGCCGGCGGGATCGCCTTCGCTGCGGGGGTCTTCGACGACAGCGGCAGCGTCGGCGGCAGCAACATCGGCGAGGGTGAGCGGTTGGTCGAGAACGCCTTCACCAAGTCGGTCGCGGGCGACTGTCTGGATTGGCCGGCCGGCAACCCCGGCCAGCCGGTCGATGTGCCGTGCGAGCAGAAACACCGCTTCGAGGTCGCGGGAGCCATCGACACCGCATTGATCCCCGGCGCGGAGTTCGGCGAAGACGCTCTCTGGCCCGGCGCCGAGCGGTTCGCGACGATCCGCGACGAACAGTGTCCGGTGATGGTGGACCAGTATCTCGCCGGGCGCCTCGACCCGCAGGGCCGCTTCGCCGTCGGGATGATGTACCCCTCCCAGGTGCAGTGGGACAAGGGCGCGCGTCAGCTGCGATGCGGGGTCCAGGAGAACGGCGCCGACGGCGCCCCGGTCCAGTTCTCCGGCCGGGTCGCCGACCAGAACCAGTCGTACGTCTGGCCCGAGGGCACCTGCGTCGGGATCGATCCCGAAACCCGCACCCCGACCGGTTTCGCGGTGAGTTGTGCTGAGCCGCATGCCTTCCAGACGACCGGGATCGTCGATCTGTCGGTCCGCTTCGGCGACCGGATGTCGAACAGGCCGTGGCCGCCGACCGGTGCGCAGAACAGCTACCTCGGCTCGATCTGCCCGGTGCAGGCCGAACGGTTCGTGGGCGGGCGCAAGCAGCTCGACGCGACCACGCTCAACGTCCAGTGGTCGGTGCTCAGCGAGCCGAGTTGGCTCGCCGGAAGCCGCAAGGTGGTGTGCTACCTCGGGCTACCCGACAAGCGCGGCGGCTTCGCGACCCTGGTGGGCGACGCCAAGGGCGGCGCGCTGCTGATCAACGGGCGCGCGCCGGTCGCACCCCCGGAGGCGCCCCCGGGCCGGGCCCTGCCGACGCCGGTGCCGCTCCCGCCGGGCATCGCGCCCAACCCCGCCGAAGCACCGGCCCCGGCGGGCTGACCCGATGGCCGTGTACATGTCCGACGACGAGTTCGACGGGCTGGTGTCCGACGCGCTGGACACCATCCCCGGCGAACTGACCGACGCGATGAACAACGTCGTGATCCTCGTCGAACCGCACAACCCGGAAGAACCCGGCATCCTCGGGCTGTATCACGGTGTGGCACTCACGATGCGGACCACCGACTACGGCGGATTCCTGCCCGACACCATCACCATCTACCGCGACCCCATCCTCGCGATGTGCCACTCGCGGGAGGAGGTCGTCCACGAGGTGGCGGTCACCGTCGTCCACGAGATCGCACACCACTTCGGCATCGACGACGAGTGGCTGCACGCCAACGGCTGGGGCTAGTGGTGTGGCCGGCGCCCCGATGCCGCCGACTCGATGTTTGACCTGCGGCGGAACGCGGTACGAGGGGTAGCAGATCGAGCAGCCCTCTATCTCAGGAGTACGTCCATGTCCTCAGACGCCATCGTCATCCTCCGGGACGACCACAAGCAGATCCGCAAACTGTTCCGTGACTTCAGGTCGCAGGGCGACAACGCCGTGAAAACCAAGGGCAAGATTGTCGACAAGATCATCGAGGCCCTCACCGTGCACACCTACATCGAGAACGAGGTGATGTACCCCGAGATCCGCAAGCGGGTCCCCGATCTCGAGGACGACATCCTCGAGTCCTACGAGGAGCACCACGTCGCCGACGTGCTCGTCATCGAGTTGGCCGCTCTCTCGCCGGACAACGAGCGGTTCGACGCCAAGACCACCGTCCTGATCGAGAACGTGGAGCACCACATCGAGGAGGAAGAGGACGAGTGGTTCCCGAAGGTCCGAGAGGCGCTGAGCCGCAAGGAACTCCGGGAGATCGGTGAGGAGATGCTGCGCCGGCGGGAGAAGGCTCCCCGACGCCCGTCGCAACCGTCGGCGCTGAAGAAGACGGTCGACGCCATCATCAAGTAACCCTTCGTGACGCTCGCAAGCTCGCTCCTCAGGGAACGGGGTGACGTCGCAAGCTCGCTCCTCAGGGAACGGAGGGACGCCGTCAGCCCATCGGTTCGTCGACGAGCGGCTCGTCGGCGATCTCGAACGGGGCCGTCGTGGCGCCCCATCGCGTGCACACCCAGATGCCGTCGGAGTACTCGAGTTCGATGGAACCGGTGTTGCCGAGGTGGGTCGCCGCGGCGAAGCGGGAGTCGATCCCGGCGAGCCGGGCGGCGATCAGGCGGATGGCCGCACCGTGACTCACCAGGAACACATCGCGCTGGTCCGGTCCGGTGAGGTACATGTCGGCGAGGTCCTCGACCGTCGGCAGGTACCGGTCGTAGACCATCGCGAGGGATTCGCCGCCGGGGATGCGTGCGTCGAGGTCGCCGGCGTGCCAGCGGTGCATGATGTCCTGGAAGACCTCATGCGATTCGCGGTCGGAGCGGTCCTCGAGCTCGCCGGCCTGGACCTCGTGCACGCCGTCGATCGCCGCGGTCTCCACATCCCACACCGACCCGATCAGCTCGGCGGTCTGCCGGGCGCGGAGCGCGCGTGAACTGAGCAGCACCGCGTGCTGTTCCGGCACGTTCTCGAGACCGAACCGAACACCCTGTCGCGCACCGAAATCGGTGAGCGCGGCACCGGGCAGAGCGGTGTCGAGGCGGCGCATGACGTTCGAGGTGGTCTCACCGTGACGGACCAGATGCAGCCGCGCCATCACTTCCCTCCCCGACGCATCGAGTCGACCCAGGCCAGCGACTCGGTGTGGTCCGGCGGCGCGGAGCCGGTGGTGCGCACCGCGGGCCACGAGCCGAGGAACACGACCCGCTCGCACCGGCGGTGAAGGGCGGCAAGGGCTTCAGCGACGGCCGCATCGTCGATGTGTCCGACCGCGTCCAGGAAGAACCGGTATCGGCCGGCGATGCTGCGACCCTCGGCCTCGTCACGCTGCGGGCGCGACTCGATACGAGTGAGGTCGATTCCGCGCGAGGCGAATTCGTTCATCGCCGCCATCAGGCTACCCGGCTCGTTCGACAGCTCGAGGATGACCGAGGTGCGGTCGGCGCCGGTGCGGGGCAACGGCACCCCGGGCCGACCGAGCAGGAGGAACCGCGTGGTCGCCTCCCGCGCGTCGGCGACACCGTCGGCGAGCACGACGAGTCCGGACAGACGCGCCGCGAGCCCCGTGGTGACCGCGGCATCCGCTCTCCCGGCCGCGACATCTTGCGCGGCAGCGGCATTGGAGCTCGAGATCACGAACTCGGCGTTCGGGAAGAGCCCACCGATCGACTGACGCACCTGCGCGGAGGCAACCGGGTAGGCGGCGATCGTGCGGACATCGGCCGCGGCCATCGGCGCGGCTGCGGCTATGGCGAACGAGATGTCGAGCACCGTCTCGGCGAACGCCTGCACCCGACCGTCGACGGCGTCGGCCGCGGGCGGCACCAGTGCGTCCATCGTCGCCGGCACCGAACCCTCCAACGAACTCTCGGTCGGCACACAGCCGTAGTCGGCATCTCCGGCGCGGATCATGGCGATGGTGGCGGCAGGACTCGACGCGGCGACCCGGTCGACCCCGCCCGACAGGTCGAGGCCGTCCGCGGACTGTTGTTCGGCGAGGACCGCGTCGAGCGCCATCTCGGTGAAGGTTCCGGGCGGGCCGAAGTAGGCGATCACAGGCACCACACGAGCCTAGTGGAACAGGCCTGCCGAGACCCTTTCGCGCATGTGTCCCAGGCTCTACGCAGGGGTGTCGAAACCATTGACGCGTGCGCTCCGGGTATTTAGGTTAGGGTTACCTTTCATACGACCCGCGCCCCGCGACGCCGACCGGAGAGACTGTCATGACGAGAACGACGACCGACCGCCCCACGGATGCCGAGATGATCCAGACGGCGTGTCGTCGCGGCGGTTCCGCCATCCTGGCTGTCGAGGGCGCGGACGCCACCCCGATCGACGTCGTGCACCTCTTCGAGTCCCAGGCCTTCGTCCTCGTCCCCACCGACGGCGATGCGATGCGGACCGTCGACGGCGCCGAGGGTGTGCCCGCCATGCTCGAGGTCACCGACTGGGCGCCCATCGACCTGCGTGAACGCGTGCGTTCGGTGATCTGGCTGAACGGCACGTTGCACGAGGTCCCGCGCGACCTGGAACGCGACCTGGCCATCGAGATCGCGGGCGAGCACCCCGACGACGGTCTCCTCGACATCGGACACGGCGCGTCGATGATGCGTCTGCAGGTCGACACCGCGGTCATCGCGTCCTCGGACGGCGCGGCGTCGGTGTCGGCCACCGAGCTCGCCGACGCCGACCCCGACCCCTTCTGGGAGCACGAGGGCAGCTGGCTCGAACATCTCGACAGCGACCACGCCGACATCGTCGGACAACTGGTCCGCAAGCTTCCCGTCGAGCTGCGCACCGGACGGGTGCGGCCGCTCGGCCTCGACCGCTTCGGCATCCGGTTCCGCATCGAGGGACTCGACAGCGACTCCGACGTCCGCCTCCCGTTCGCGCGGCCGGTCTCCGACGTGTTCGAACTGTCCCGCGCGCTGCGGAATCTCGCGGGCTGCCCGTTCCTGAACTCGATGCCCGACTGAACCGGCTTCCGTAGCAACGCCGCCCGCGGATCACGCATCCGCACCACGGATCGCGGGGTCCTAGGCTGACCGGCATGGCCTTGCGCGAGTACCTCACACCGTCGCCCCACGGCATCCCGGTCGTCACCGACCGGACCGAACGACGCGGCATCATCGTCGAACTGGTCATCGTCGGCGTCCTCACATTCGCGTTCTCTGCGCTGTCCGCGGCACTCGCACTGCTCGAGGCGCAGCTCGCCGGCGGTATCGGCGAGACGACGGTCGCACTCAATCCCAGCCGTTCCGACCTCGATCTCATCGACGCCGTCCGGCAGATCATGGGCAGCCTCCGACTGTTCGCCATCGCCGCCTTGGGGATATATCTGTTGTGGCGCAGCGGGATCGGACTGTCGCGCGTCGGTCTGGGTCGGTGGACCCCGCGCCGCGACATCCCCTCGGGACTGGTTCTCGCCGCCGTCATCGGTCTGCCCGGCCTGGGACTCGTCGCCGTGGCCCGGGCCCTGGGCCTCAACGCAAGCCTGGTGCCCAGCCAGGCCGACACCTGGTGGGAGTGGCCGGTTCTGGTGCTCATCGCGATCGGCAACGCCGCCGCCGAGGAGATCGTGGTGGTCGCGTACTTCATCACCCGGTTGCGACAACTCGGCGTGTCCGACAACGCGTCGCTCGCCGCCAGCGCGATCCTCCGCGGCGGTTATCACCTGTACCAGGGCTTCGGCGGCGGACTCGGGAATCTGGTCATGGGCGTGGTCTACGGGCGCTTCTTCCAGGTCACCGGCCGCGTCTGGCCCCTCGTGATCGCCCACGCGGTCATCGATGTGGTCGCCTTCGTCGGCTACGGACTGCTCCGCGACCATCTGTCCTGGGTCGGCTGAGAACCGAGACATCGTCGACCCTGCGGCCTTTCCCGTCGACTGTGCACTCCGACCGTGCGCCCCTACCGCCACCGTTGAACGGGGTGAGATGATTCGCTAGATTCGTCTCATGACCGTCGATGCGCCGTCCGACCCGACCGCCGACCTGGCGAGCCTCCCATTCCCGCGACGCCATCGAGCCGCCGAGTCCCGCGGCCGACGCATCGGCAGACTGCTCAAGGTCTACAACCACCTCCGTGAACCCGGCGACGACGAGCTCGCGGAGCTCGGGCGTCGGCTGCGCACACGGGACGAACCCGCCGCGGCGCTGGTCCGGGCCATGCGCCTCCCGCGGGACGCCGACGGCCGTGTCACGATGCGCCAGTTCGAGCAGGCACTTGCCGGTGACATGCCCTCCGATGCGCCCGACGCCCTGCGCGACTTCTTCGCACTCGTCGAGAAGACACCGGACTGGGTCGATCCCGCTCTCTGCGACCGCGGGGCCGCCGTCTATCGGCGGTTCGGCCAGAACGCCAACGACGTCCTGCTCCAGCTCTCCCTGATCGGCGGTTACCGCTTCGGCGGGCCCGCCGACCTGCTGGTCGCGACCGGCGGCCTCACCGGGAACACGGTCATCCGACGACTCGGCGAGACGCAGACCTGGGCCATCGCGGTCGGCGAACCGGGTGGGATGGCACGCGTCGGCGACGGCTGGCGACTCACCGTCCATGTGCGCCTCATGCACGCCCTGGTCAACGAGCGGTACGAGCACAACGGCCGCTGGGACATCGACCAGTGGGGTCTGCCGATCAACCAGTCCGACCTCGCCGCGACGCTGAACCTCTTCAGCGGCGCACTGATGATGGGGGTCCGCGCCCTGGGCGTCCCGGTGAGCCGTGACGACTCCCGCGCCCTCATGCACCTCTGGAAGTACGTCGGGTGGCTGATCGGCGTCGACGACGACTGGCTCTTCGACTCCGAACGCGACCAGCATCAGCTGAGTTATGCGGTCTTACTCGCGCAGCACGACGTGACCGACGCCGGCGCGGCCCTCACGACGGCGATCGTCGACGCCCAGAGCCGCTTGCACTACCGGTTGTTCCCCCGCCTCGCCGCGCGCTACACCCGCGCCCGCCTGCTGAGCATGCTGCAGGGCTTCCTCGGCGTGCGCGGCATGCGCGACCTCGGTCTCCGCCCTGCGGCGCCGTGGGCGTTCGGTCTCGCGTGGGTCCGCAACGCTGTTGTCTACCAGGTCATCGCACGGACACCGGCCGGTCCGCGCTATCTGGAATGGACCGGCACCCGTTCCCGACGCCGAGCACTCTTCCGCCACTTCGGCCCGGACGCCCCCGAGATCGGATCGCTCGCGGAGCGTTGAGAAGCCGTATGACGTCGTGCCCGGATTCCGGGCTCGAGATCATACGTTTTCCCAGGCCTCGGCCTGCACCCCTGTCCTAGCGGCGTTCGCCCCACCCGGACGCGAAGTGCCCCAACGGTAATTCACTGTCGCGCCACGGGTCCGGCGCCTACGGTGGACCGATGTCGACGACCGGGACGATCCGCGAATGGCACCACGACGAGGGCTGGGGTGTCATCGAGTCACCGGCGTTGTCCGGCACCGTCCACGTGTCCACCTTCGTCGTCCGTGTTCGGGCCGTTCAGAATCTCGACGAGCTGTCCCTGCCGGGCTTGCGTCCGGGGACCGTCGTCGACTTCGACCATGCGATAGCAGTCCCACCGGAAAGCGGATGCCGATATGTGGCGCTCTCGGTCTGGCCGACCGAGGTGGCCCGGCCGGATCCGAAGCACAATGGCGTGTTCCGAACTGCCTTGTGGCACAGCGTCGGTGACGCCGGACCGGATGGACTCACGATAATCGAGGAGACCGTCCTCACCGACACACCTACGTCACCGCCGGCTGCCCTCGGCCCGAACACCACCGGGACCGTTCGGTCGTGGAACGACGAAGAGGGTTGGGGCGTACTCGATTCCGATGCCACCCCGGGCGGGGCGTGGGCGTTCTACAGCGAGATCGTCGGTACCGGTTTCCGGGACCTGGTGCCGGGGCAGACCGTCGAATTCCAGTACGAGCGAGCGAGTCAGGACGGATACGACTACCGCGCGAACAACATCCGCGTCAGGTGAGGCGCCGGGAGCTGTGGTCGTCGTCGATGTCGTCGTGGTTGACCCGGCGCCCACCCGACCCGGTCACACGCGCGAGGAGATAGAGCACGAGTCCGACGACGATCAGGATGCCCGCGCGCAACCAGGTCGACGCGCTCTGCTGCGTCATCAGGACGATGCAGGAGATCACCGCGAGCACGGGCAGGATCGTCGGCGCGCGGAAGTGGTCGGTGTCCGTGCGGTCGCGGCGCAGGACGAGGACGGCGACGTTGGTGCTGACGAACACGAACAGCAGTAGGAGCACCACCGTCTCGGCGAGTGCCGCGACGGTCCCGGTTGCCGAGAGGATCATCGCGACGGCGGTGGTGGCGACGATCGCCGTCCACGGCGTCCGACGACCGGGCAGCACCTTCGCCAGCGCACCGGGCAGCAACCCGTCGCGGGCCATGCCGAAGGTCAGGCGCGACGCCATGATCATCGTGAGCAGCGCGCCGTTCGCGACGGCGATGAGCGCGATCAGGGAGAACAGCTGGTCGGGGATCCCGACATCGGCGATCGAGACGACCTCGAGCAACGGGCCCGACGACTCCACCAGGCGCTCCGGTGGCGCGACGACCGACACGGCGAGACCGACGAGGACGTAGACGACGCCGGCGGCGATCAGCGCACCGAACAGCGCCTTCGGATAGACCCGCCGCACGTCACGGACCTCTTCGGCCATGTTCGCGGAGGTCTCGAACCCGACGAACGAGTAGTAGGCGAGTAACGCCGCGCCCAGCACGGCGAGAGCCGGGGTGGTCTCGTCGGTGAACTCCAGCACCCGCTGCGGCTCACCGTCACCGCGACCCAGCACGATCCCGGCCAGCACGACGACGAGCACGAGTCCGGAGACCTCCACCACGGTCATCACCACGTTGGCCCGCAGGGACTCGGTGATCCCGCGGGCGTTCAGCGCCGCGACGGCGAGCAGGAACACCAGGGCTGCCGCGGTGGTGGGCACGTCGAGAAAGACCTGCAGGTAGTCACCCGCGAAGGCGAGCGCCAACCCGGCGGCGCTCGTCACCCCGGCCGCCAGCATGCAGAACCCCACCAGGAACGAGATGAGCGGATGGCGGTACGCGTGCCGCGCGAACACCGCCGCGCCGCCGGCCCGCGGGTACTTGGTGACGAGCTCCGCATACGACGCCGCGGTCAGCATCGCCAGCGCGAGGGCGAGCGCCAACGGCACCCAGATCGCTCCCCCGACCTCACCGGCGACCTCACCGACGAGCGCATAGATGCCCGCACCGAGGACGTCGCCCAGGATGAACAGGAACAGGAGTTTGCCGGTGATGGCGCGACGCAGCGGGGTGTGCCCGCCGTCGGTCCGGGCGTCATCGTTCCCGGAGTCCTGCGACGTGGCGTCGGCGACGTGTTTGTCGGTCATGGCGTGTCCTGTACCCCGTTCGGTCCGGAACGAGACCTCATGTGGGCGGTTCGACGCCACGTCGGCAACCAACCGACCGACATCCGTCGCCACCGCCCATGCGTACATTGGTTGGGATGAACGAGCAGGACCCGCCGATCCTCCGGCGAGGTCGCCCCGGACCGCCGATGCCGCCCGGGCGGCCAGCGGGCCCGTCTCCGCGCCCGGGGCCACCACCCGGACAAGGCCACCGCCCGCCTCCCGGTGCCGTCGGTCCGTCCGCTCATCCGCAGGCCATGCCGCGGATCCCTGCACGCGGTCCCGACCCGCGCCGGGCGCCGGGCCCCGGTCCCACCGGCCGGCCCCCGCACCCGTCCCCGGCCGATCGGCCGCCACCGTCGGCGCGGCCCGCTCCCGGCGGGTATGCGCCCACCCAGAAGCCGGAGCCGATCCCCGACGATCGGTCTCGTGGACCTCGTCCGCCGCGTGGCGACCGTCGCGACCGCGACCGGGCCGTCGGACGTCCGCCCGCGCCCCCGCGGCCGGCCGGTCCTCCCCGGCCCCGGCGCACGGGGCGCCGCGCGGTCCGGGTGGGCAAGATCCTGATGATCCTGCTGCTCGTCGTCGTCCTCGGCAGTGTGGGACTGCTGTTCTACTACGACACGAGACTGGACCGGATCGACGCCCTGCCGGCCTACGCCGGACGCCCGTCGGACACCCCCGGCACCAACTGGCTCATCGTCGGCACCGACTCGCGATCCGATCTCACCGAGGAACAACGCCGGGCGCTGGCCACGGGTGACGCCGACGGCTCCCGCACCGACACGATCATGCTCGTCCACAACCCACCCGGCGGCGGCAAGGCGATCGTGGTGAGCATCCCGCGCGACCTGTACGTGGAGGTGCCGGGTCACGGCAGCCTGAAAATCAACGCCTCGTTCAGCATCGGCGGTCCGGCGCTGCTCGTGCAGACCGTCGAGAACCTGACCGGCATCCGCATCGACCACTACGCCGAGATCGGCTTCGGCGGATTCGACACCCTCGTCGACTCGGTCGGCGGCGTCGACATGTGTATCGACCAACCGCTCAACGACCCCAAAGCCGGTCTGCGCCTGGCGAAAGGCTGTCACCGCCTCGACGGCAGGCAGGCTCTCGGGCTGGTCCGGACGCGCGCATTCCCGCGCGCCGACCTCGCGCGAGTGGTCAATCAACGGAAGTTCCTCGCCGCACTCGTGTCTCGGGCGACCAGTCCGTCGGTCCTGCTCAACCCGTTCCGACTCTTCGGATTTGTCGGCGGCGCCATCGACGCGCTCACCGTCGATGAGCGAGATCACATCTGGAACCTCGCGTCCCTCATGTTCGCGCTGCGCGACCCCATCACGACGACGACCCCGGCCGGCGAGAGCACCTTCACCGACGAAGGACTGGCGCTGCCCGTCACCGAGCAGACCGAGGAGTTCTTCGGCTACCTCCGCGCAGGTCAGCCCGTCCCCGACGAGCTTCTCGTCGACGCCGGCGGGCCGTCGTGAAAGGGTCGCCAAACGCAGGCCAGACTTGCCTTACTTAGCCTGAACTTGCTGGTGAGAGCCATTTTTCGGTTCTACGATGGGCCGCATGTCCGAACACACGAAGTTCCATCAGCTGCTGCACGACCAGATCAGCAACGAGTTCTACGCCTCGCAGCAGTACATCGCGGTCGCCACCTATTTCGACAACCACGACATGCCCCAGCTGGCAAAGCTCTTCTACCGCCAGGCCGTCGAAGAGCGCAATCACGCGATGATGATCGTGCAGTACTTCCTCGACCGCGACATGGAGGTCGAGATCCCCGGCATCCCGGCACCGAACAACCGGTTCGAGGACTACCGGGCGCCCATCGATCTCGCTCTCGCACAGGAGAAGACGGTGACCCAGCAGGTCGTCGACCTGGCGAAGTCGGCCCGCGACACCGGCGACTACCTAGGCGAGCAGTTCGTGCAGTGGTTCCTCAAGGAACAGGTCGAGGAGGTCGCGACCATGACGACCCTGCAGACCATCGCCGAACGCTGCAACGGGAACCTCTTCGACCTGGAGAACTTCGTCGAGCGAGAGTTCAACGGCGAGAAGACATCCGACGCCACCGCACCGGTCGCGGCCGGCGGGAACATCTGACGCGCAAGCGTTCCCACACCCTGAGGAGCAAGCGAAGCGAGCCACGAAGGGTATGGTGACTGCCTCGCCATGCCCTTCGTGGCTCGTCGCTATCGCTCCTCGCACCTCAGGGAGCAGGGGGTGGCCGGCCGCTTGCTGTCCCCGCACCTCAGGGACCGGCGCTTTTGTGGTTCTCTCGGATCAGGGACCACGCCGGTCAGCGCAGCGTGACCTGGCGACCGCGAATGCCGTTGCGGGAGCTGCGCTGTTCGATCGTCAGCGGCGAGGTGTCGGCGAGCGCTTCGCCGAGGCGGCGATCGAGCTCGTTGAGACCCGCGTACCACTCCTCGTGGTGCATCTCGTTGTCGAGGTCGAAGACCGGCACGAGCAATCCGTGGGTGCGGAACGATCCGGCGAACCGGGAACCCTCACCCATCGTCAGATGACCGGCGGCGTGGAGCCGGGCCATCGCCGACATCAGGTCGTCCTCCGGCTCGGGCCGAATCCAGCGCAGGTGCGCACGTTCCCCCGCATCGACCCACCAGGGCGCACCGGCGCCGCTGTCGACCACGAGCCGCGCGGTCGGCAGCACCGAGTCGTTGGCGCGCTCGAACATGGCCGTGATCTCCGACGGGACCTCGGTGCCCTCCACGAACCACCAGCCGAAGTCCTGGTGCACCGTGATGTCCAGGGTGGCGTCGGTCTTCACGACCTCGTCGAGGCTCGGGGCCTCGTCGGCAGCTTGGAGGTCGAACTCACTGCCGGCGTCGGCGTGAGCGGCCCACGCGATGGCCGCGGCGAGTTCGACGGTAAGCGCCGATCGATCGGGGTCGGTCTGCAGACCCACGAAACCCTCTGTCGCACCGTCGAGGTCGCGCGCGAGAGCAGGCACCGCGCCCGGCAGGATCGTCACGATCGAGACGTCGTTGCGGGAACCGGCCGGCTCGGTGAGCTCCAACCGGGCAGTCGCCGAGGCGACGAAGGTCCGCAGCGCGACGAAATCGCATTCGGACGCGAACCCGGCGAAGGGCCGGGGCGGCGGCGCCAGAGCTGCGGCCTGGCGTGCCTTACGTGCTGCGACGCGCTCGGCGCGATTGCTTCCCGGACGTGGTCCACTACCCCGTTTGCTCTTCTTGCCCATCGGTCCACTCTCTCACGTCGGCCCGCGGCGCCCGACAGGTCGTGCGGGCGGCGGCTCAGTCGACGGTGACCAGCCAGTCGCGCACCTTCGCCGGGTGGTTGGTGGCCAGCCACCGCACACCGAGATCGGCACACAGCTGGACGTCGACCTGCTCGTCGACGGTCCAGCAGTAGGTGACCCGACCGGCGGCGGCAGCGCGATCGACCAGGTCCGGGTACTGCCGCAGGGTCATCACCGACGGCCCGATGCCGGTCGCCCCGACGGCGGTCGCGGCGCCCCCACCAAGGACCCGGGCGGTGTCACCGAGCAGGATCGTCGGCAGCATCGGGGCGTGGCGTCGAATCCGCCAGACCCCGGCCGACGAGAACGAGATGACCACGGCGCGGCTGTGATCGGCCGACGGCGGCGTCGCCACCCCGAACTCGTGCAGCATCTCGAGGAGCTTCTGCTCGACGAGACTGCCGAACCGCACCGGATGCTTGGTCTCGATGAACAGGCGGACGGGTCGGCGCCAGTCCAGGGTCAGCGTGAGCAGCTCCCGCAGCGTCAGGATCGACGCGGGTCCACCAGCCGCATGCCAGCTCCCGAAGTCGAGCTCGCGCAGTTCGGCGAGCGTCATCTCGCTGACGATCCCCGAGCCGTCGGACGTCCGGTCGACGGTCCGGTCGTGAACGCACACGAGCTCGTGGTCGGCGGTCAACCGGACATCGCACTCGAGGCCGTCCGCACCCTGCGCGAGAGCCAGCTCGTAGGCGGCCAGGGTGTGTTCCGGACAGTCGCCCGACGCCCCACGGTGGGCCACCACCGCCGGCTTGCCCGATCGGGAGACCTTTTCGGCCGCGCCCACATTCACCCCTGAGTTCATCCGACCGCCACCCACCGTCTCGTCGGGACCGGGGCCGCCGCGGCGGCGTCGAACAGTGTCCGCACCCGGCGTGCCATCCAGAAGGCGAAGGCAGCCGAGACCGCTGCGCTGACGATGACCATCACCATCGCGTTCGCCCCGGTCTGCAGCGAGTCCGAGCGCCACGCGACGAGCCGGGCGATGATCGCCGCCCCGGCCGCCACATTCACCACCACCCAGGCGACCCACAACTTGCGGAGTCGTCGGCCGACGAGGTCGGCATCGACCGTGGGGTCCTGGCCGACCCGATGCACGGCGACCTCCTGCACCACCAGCGGCGCACCGATGAGGTTGACCAGCGGCAGGCCGGCGAGCGCGGCGACCCAACCGGGCCGGCGCGGGTCGACGAGACCGGCCGCGGCGTAGGTGTCCGCGCGCAACTCCAGGACCCAGCGCATGAAAGCCAGCGTCGCCAGGACGAATCCGAGGAATGCGACGACACCGACGAAGATGGTCAGCCAGTCGGACGCGACGATGAGGAATTCGGGCAGCGGACGGTCGCGGTTGACGACCAGCAGGAGGTAGCGCACGAGATGGACCAGTGCGGACGCGGCCAGCGCAGAGCCCGCCACGTTCAGGGCGAACTGCAGTCGGACACGCGAACTCTCGAGTTTCCGGTGCGCGGTGTCGACCTCCGCCGGTTCGTCGTGCAGACCCCAGGTGGGTATGTAGACGTACCGGGGAATCAGCCGGGGGCCACGACGGCCCGAGGGGCCCCGGCGGACAGGAATCGCCTCGGGTGGGCGGCGGGCCACCCACCGTACGTTGCGACTGCGGTAGAGACGTCCGGCGGACACCGGGGCCGGGCCGGAGCGAGACGGGACGTGCGGCGGGCGCACCGCGCCGGGCGCCGGCGATCGTGCCGGCGTCTGCCGGGCGGCCAGCGCCCGCGCGGCATCCTCGACGACGCTGAGCGGTCCGCCGCATCGGGGGCAGTGTTCACGGCCGGGACGGTGCGGTGCCTGGATTCGACACCGCGGGCACAGGTCGATCATCGGCCGGCGTCGCCCGCGGGTCGCGTATCACCGATCTCGACGGGCTTGCCGTGTTCCTGCCAGGCGAGCATGCCGCCGCGGACGCAGATCCCGTCGTATCCGACCTGGGCGAGGTACTGCAGCACGCGCATCGATCGGCCGCTGGAGTGGCAGACCACGTACAGATCGTGATCGGGGTCGAGTTCGGCAAGGCGGCCGGGCACCTCGGCCAGCGGGATGTGCACGGCGCCCCGGATGTGACCGGACGCCCATTCGTCGTCCTCACGGACGTCGAGCATCACCGCGTCGGTCTGCCCGGTGAAGTCATCCGGAAGGTCGGTCACCGGCACCTGAGTGATGTCGCCCATGCTCACGTTTTCCATGGTGGCACAGAGACGGCCGGGCGCGGCGGCAGCTCGACCGGACCACTGCCCGCGCGCCCCGCTGTCTTCACCGAGACGGGTGTGGAGCAAGGCACTATGTAGACCTACATATATTTATCCACATGTACGTCCTGGACATTTGTCCCTCGTTCGCGCACTGACCGTCTACTTGGGGATGAGACTGTGGAATTGTGGAAAAACGCTGGCCACCGGCCCGCGACTTGTGACCGCGATCACTCATTTAGCCGAATGTGCGCGTAGGAAATTCACGAAAGTGCACACGCCGGAACGTCGTGAACTCTTCCTTCGATGAACAGCACCTGTGGATAACGTGGGGAACAATTCACAAGCAAAACGATGTGAACGGGCTGTGATCGGGCCTTTCAGTCCCGGTGGAGCAGCGACAGCCGCAACGACGGGGCGCGGTCGAATGCCGCCAGAACGCCGGTCGTCACGCTCTCCGCAAATCCGGCAACCGATGTCTGGCTTCCCACGAGTCTCATGAGCAACGGCTTCGGCGTCTCCACGACGGTGATCTCCGCGTCGGGGTACCGCTCGGCGACGACCGAGCGCATCACGCCGATCCCGTCGACGACCCCGAGTTCCGCGGCGCGGTGACCGATCCACACGTCGCCGTTGAAGAGTTCCGCGTCGGAAGCGGTCAGCTTTTTACCGCGGCGCTGCCGGACCCACGCGATGAACGCCTCGTGCAGCTGGCCCTGCAATTCCTTCAGCCATTCGACGTCCTCGGGCTGTTCGGGCGAGAAGGTGTCGAGTCGCGCCTTGTTCTCACCGGTCGTGTACAGCCTGCGCTGTATACCGAAGCGGTCGAGCACGGCCGAGAAACCGAAGCCCGACGACACGACCCCGATCGAGCCGACGATGGAGGTGTGGGCGGCGAAGATCTCATCAGCCGCGCAGGCGATCCAGTAGCCACCGGAGGCCGCGACGTCCTCACAGAACGCGAGGACCGGCACGCCCTTCTCCGCCGACAGCTGGCGGATGCGTTCGGCGATGTACTCCGACTGCGCAGGCGAGCCACCGGGCGAGTTGATGACGACCACGACGGCCCGCAACCGCTCCGTGGCGAACGCCTTCTTCAGAACCGGCTCGACGGACTCGGTGTTGACGCCGTGCTTGCCCATCCCCGCGATCCCGATCGGGCCGTCGAGACGGACGACGGCGACCTGCTCGGTCCGCGCCTTCGAGAATTTCTTCCCCACCGCCCCCAGCGGTCCTGCAGTCATCTGTCCGAGTGTAACGACGGCGACCCGCCTGCTGTTTTCCCACGCGCCGCGACAGTCCGCGACGTGGGACGCACCGTAGAATCTGCCGGGTGCAGGTGCGGTGGCTCAGCGCATTCCTCGACTTCCCCGCCGAGGTGTTCGGCAGCGAGGTGACCTTCTGGCGCGCGATCTCGGGCAGCACGGTCTCCCCGCCGCGGGGTGAGCACCGCGAGTTCGCCTCGCTGGAGCCCTTCTACGGCGACCCGCATCTGCGAGTCCAGCGCATCGACGACGGACCGGGCGGAGTGCACCTCGACATCCACACCGACGACCCGCACGCCGCCACCGCCGAGGCACAGGCACTCGGTGCGACCCTCGTCGTCGACGCCGGCACCCACCTCACCCTCCGGTCACCCGCCGGTTTCGTGTTCTGCATCGTGCCGTGGGAAGGCGAATCGAAACGGTCGCGGCCCATCCGTTGGCCCGGCGACGCCATCAGCATCATCGACCAGCTGTGCATCGACATCCCCCCTGGCATGTTCGACGCCGAGGTCGACTTCTGGACCGGGTTCACCGGCTGGCCGACGAAGCCCCGGGGTCGGCCCGAGCTGGTCGCGCTTCGCCGCGACCCCGCGGTGACCCTCGGAATCCTGTTGCAGCGCAAGCAGGATGAGTCAGACAACGATGTGGCGACAGCGCACCTCGACATCGCCACGAATTCCGTCCCCGACGAGGTCGCACGGCACGAGGACTGGGGCGCCCGCGCGATCGAGCACTTCCCGCACTGGACGACGATGGCGGATCCGGTCGGTCGCCGCTACTGCATCACCTCGCGGAACCCGCGCACCGGCGATTGAGTCGCGGGCTCCTTCGATCCGGTTCGCAGACGTAGTGTGTCGTTGCGCTCGGCGCCACGATGTGCGACATCTGCCGGGCCCCGTCGCTCCGAGCTTCAGGTATCGACCAGGAATTCACGGAGCCGGTCGACCTCGGCGTCGACCTCGCGCCGTTCGGCGGCGGTCACCGGACGCAGGTACTCGACCGCCGGAACGTCCTCGGCGTCGAGAGACCATGTCCCTGCGAGGAATCCGTCGAGGAACACGAATCCGGGCGACCGGCCATTGGGAGTCACGGTGCGCCGGTACATCTCCGGGTCGGCGACCCGGATTCGGTCGGCCTGGGCGCCGATCACGTGGTCGAAGGGGGCGATCAGCCGCGCCGGCGCCGGCGCATCCGGGTCGGCGAGGGCGAGACCGTCGAGGTCGTAGAGAACCTCGCCGTTCGGGCCGTCGAGCCGGACGAGCTCCCAGTCCGCCTCCAGCTTTTCGACGAGGGGGCGCAACCGGGTGAGCCCGGACCACGTCTGGATGGCCTTCACGGTTGCCGGGCCGAACCCGCGCAGATACATCCGGACGAGATCGGCACGGGCTTCGTCGTCGACGACGGCCGGCACGCCCGGGCCGGCCCACTCGTCGAACAGGCGGTACGTCGGAGCGCCCCGCCCGCGCCACAAACCACGCGGGGGGACCTGGACCAGTGGCAGCCCGCACCGTGCGATGGCGGTCAGGGTCGACGCATCCTCCGCCGGATGGCGGGCAACCAGTTCGCTCCCGAGGTCGGCGACGGCGAGTTCGCGACCCGCGAGAATCTCGGCGGCGGACCGCACGACCTGCGCCGGGTCGGCGTCCACCAGTCGCTGGGCGTGGATGTCGGTGAGTCCACGCCGCAGCGTGGGCTCGGCGAGTGGACGAATCCAGCGTGCGTCCTCGGCGTCGATCAGGAAGATCGTCGCGCGCAGCAGCGTCATGCGCACGACCTCGCGGTCGGTGAGCAGATCGTCCAGCTCGAGGGGATCGAAATCCGCGATCCGCGACCACAATCCGAAGAATGCCGCCCGCGGGTCCTGGGACTGCAGTCCGACGCAGCGGTCCAGAACCTCGATGGCGTCCTCCGCGACGCGGGTGAGCAGGTGCTGACGCTGCAGCAGGGTGCGATTCCACTGCCGCAGCGAGATCCGTTCGGTCACCGCGTGTCTCGTCGGGTCTGCGACCGATGGGTACGGCGGCGCACCGCGACGTCAGGCCGGGTAGGCGACACCGGTCGCGGCATGGCAGCGGTATCCATGCGGATTCTTCGCCAGATACTGCTGGTGGTAGTCCTCGGCGTAGTAGAACCGTCCGTCGCCCGCCTGCGCCAGCGGTTTGATCTCGGTGGCGATCGCACCCTCGCCCGCAGCGTCGAGTGCGGTCTGGAAGGTTGCGGCGGTGCTGCGGACGACGTCAAGGTCCGCGTCGGTCAGGGCGTACACGGCTGACCGGTACTGGGTGCCGATGTCGTTGCCCTGACGCATCTCCTGCGTCGGGTCATGCGACTCCCAGAAGACCTTCAGCAGGCCTTCGAGATCGACGACGGCCGGATCGAAGACCACCAGCGCCGACTCGGTGTGACCGGTCCGCGCGGTGCAGGTCTCCTCATAGGTCGGGTTGGGCGTGTAACCGCCCGCGTATCCGACGGCAGTCGTGTACACACCGGGGACCTGCCAGAAGATCTCCTCGATCCCCCAGAAGCAGCCACCGGCCAGGACGATCGCTTCGAGGCCGTCGTCGAAGCGTCCGATGCCGTGTACGTGGGAGCCGTCGGCCTCGGCCCGACCCCGCATCGGCGTTCCGAGAACGAGGTGCTCGCCCGGGACCGTGATCTCGGACGAGCGGCCGGGCAGTGCAGCGTCGGCGGCGACGAGATCCTGTTTGCGTGAACCGGCGGCGAAGAGCTGGTCGAGCCATGACATGCGCCAAGTCTACGCGCGGTGGGATACGGCCCGGCGACGACGAGTTGAGCTGACCGTTCGAGTCTGTTTATGATGGCGGTCACATCCGTGGCACTGTGATACCGATCACTCGTACGCCATCGCGGCCCGTCCGCCAGCAGGGATGTGCAGCCGTTCCAGGGACGAGAGGCGACGATGGCGACGCACGCGACCGGAGATCTCCGACGCGCCCCCGGGCTCGGTCGGACCGCTCCACGCGCCAACTACGACGTCGCGAGGAGTTGCCGCACAAGCGCCCTGACCATTCTCGCGCTCATCGCGGTCTTCATCCTGCTCATCCTCATCTGAACCCAGCCGCCTCGATGCGGCCTGGTCAACTCTCAGCCGACGCACTCTCGCGTCGTTGACATCTCAACCGCACTTGATGTTTCTTGGCGCGGGATTGTTGCAATCACCCATGCTCTGGGGAAGGCTGGAAGCATTCGCGTGGCGCCCGGCGGAGTCGTCGGAGCCATGCGTGGACAGGGAAACGAGTAGCACCTCAGAGAGGAACATCGTGGCTGAATACACCTTGCCGGATCTCGATTACGACTACGCGGCACTGGAACCGCACATCTCCGGCAGGATCATGGAGCTCCATCACAGCAAGCACCACGCCACCTACGTCAAGGGCGCGAACGACACCCTGGAGAAGCTGGCCGCGGCCCGCGACGACGACAGCATCGCCGGCAAGGTCTACGGACTCTCCGCCACCCTGTCGTTCCACCTGGGCGGTCACACCAACCACTCCATCTTCTGGAAGAACCTGTCGCCCAACGGCGGTGGCGAGCCCGACGGCGACCTCGCGGCCGCCCTCACCGAACAGTTCGGTGGTTTCGACAAGTTCAAGGCCCACTTCACCGCCGCCGCCACCACCCTGCAGGGTTCGGGCTGGGCGATCCTGGGTTACGACACCATCGGCGGCAAGCTCGTCATCCTGCAGCTGACCGACCAGAGCGGCAACATCCCCGCCGCCATCATCCCGGTCGTCATGCTGGACATGTGGGAGCACGCCTTCTACCTCGACTACCAGAACGTCAAGCCCGACTACGTCAAGGCGTGGTGGAACGTCGTGAACTGGGCCGACGCCAACGAGCGTCTCGCCCGCGCGAAGAGCCAGGGCAGCGGCCTGGTCGTCCCGGCCTGATCCCGGTTCGCCGAACCTCAACAGCGCCGGTCACCTTCGGGTGACCGGCGCTGTTTGTTGTTCGGGGCCACGTTCTCTGCTGCGAGCAAACCCCTGCTCCCCCGACGTGCGAGGCGAAGTCCCCCTGCTCCCTGATCCGAGAGTGCGACACATCCATTGCTCCCTGAGCCTGGATCCGTGGATAGGTTCGGGGTGTCGATAACGTGAAAATGCCCTCTGAGCTGGAATGATTGGTGGTGTTGAGACAACAAAACAAACCAGCTCAGAAGGCACTTTCAGTGAAAGTATCGCACACGTTCTCCGCCACGTCCGCCATCTTCGACGACGACAACCTGGTGTCGCACGCCGGGCTGGTACCGGTCATGGCGGTGGCTGAGTCGACCGGGTTGGCGTCCCTGCTGGGCGAACGGGTCGATCTCGGCACCACCCAGGTCGCCTCCGCTGGGGCCAACCTCGAGGCGAAACTGTTGACCGTGATCGCCGGATT
>NZ_JAMBDT010000077.1:0-24825 GCF_025143765.1 Gordonia sp. p3-SID1431 | reverse complement strand
TCGCCAGGCGCTCCCGCAACGCCACCTTCTGGACCTTGCCGGCCGCCGAGGTGGGCAGCTCGTCGACCACGTACACGTCCCGGATCTTCTTGTAGGGCAACACCTGCGCGGCGACGAAGTCCGACACCGCATCGGCGTCGATGACGTGACCGTCCCGGGCGACGAGAAAGGCCACCGGCTCCTGCCCCACCGCACCCGCCTCCCGGGCGACGACCGCCGCCGCACCGACGTCGGGATGCGTCACCAGGATCTCCTCGAGCTCGCGCGGATACACGTTGTAGCCCTTGTAGATCAGCATGTCCTTCGCACGGTCGCAGATGTAGAGGTACCCGTCGGCGTCGCGGTAGGCGATGTCACCGGTGTCGAGCCATCCGTCGACGAACTGCTCGGCCGTCTTCTCGGGGTGATCGAGGTAGCCGTCGGTGACCTGCGGTCCGCGCACCCACAACTGTCCCTTCTCCCCCGGCGCGAGGACGACGGCCGGATCGTCGACGGCGCGGATCTCGATCTGGGTGTCGAACGTCGGCAGACCCACACTCCCGAGCCGGTATCGACCCCCGGACGTCAGGGGCGCCGAGGACACCAGGCACGTCGCCTCGGTGAGGCCGTATCCCTCCACGATCGCCGCTGCCGGGAACGCCTTCTCGAGCTGCTCCAGGGTCACGTGATCGATCGGCGCCGCGCCGGAGGAGACCACCCGCACCGAGGTCAGGTCCCTCGTGGGGACGTCGGGGTGCACGGCGAGCGCATGCCACATCGCGGGACTCCCGGTCACGTACGACGCCCGATGCGCCTCGATGAGGGCCAGCATCCGACCGGGCTCGAAACGACCGGCGAACACGTGCGTGGCACCGCACAGCAGGAGAAACGACATGTTGATGAGGGCGTGCGCGTGGAACAGCGGGGAAACCACGACCGTCGCCGCATGCCCGGGGACCACCCCCGGGTTCTCCGCCGACCGGGGGGTGAGGGTCAGGAGACCGTCTGTTCCCACCTCCACGGAATGACCTGCCCGCCAGGCGATCATCTGCGTGACGTTGCCGAGCACGTTGCGGTGCAGGACCCGAACGCCCTTCGAGACACCCGTGGTGCCGCCGGTGAAGGCGAGGTGCGCGACATCGTCGCTCGTGGTCGAGACCGGCGGGGCCGTCTCGTGCCCGACGACGAACTCCGCGAGGGCGACGGAGTCGATGCCCTCCGGCGCTCCCGCGGCCCCGTCCACCGTCACCACCGTCGTCAACGCCGTGCCGACGGCGGCGGACAAGAGACGCGCGGACTGCTCGACCTGCGTGAAACCGACCACCGCACCGGTTTCCGCGATCTGACGCCGCAGACCCGGTACGGGCTGCAACGGATTGACCAGGGTCACCGCCGCACCGGCCCGCAGTGATCCGTAGTAGGCGACGACGAACTCGACGCTGTTGGTCAGGTACAGCAGGACCACATCGCGATCGCTCACTCCGGCCGCGCGCAGGCCCGACGCCACGGCGGCCGAGCGCACGTCGAGCTCGGTGAACGTGAGCGTCGTCGCGCAGTCGATGACGGCCGCGCGCTCGCCGTAGAGGGCGGCCATACTCGCGGGCAGCACCGCCATCGTGGTGTCGGGATAGCTCAGAGTGGTGGGCGCCGTGACAGACAACGCGATGAATCCTCTCGAAAGGCGTTGTGGGGGAGGAAGAACGGACGTGCCGGAGTTCGGGCTACCGCGGTGCCATCCGGATCGCCCCGTCGAGGCGGATGGTCTCGCCGTTGAGATAGGTGTTCTCCAGGATCGACGCGGCGAGTTGACCGAACTCCTCCGGCCTACCGAGCCGCGCCGGATTGGGAATGCTCGCCGCGAGCGCATCGCGCACATCGTCGCGCAGCCGGGAGAGCAGTGGCGTGTCCATCGTGCCGGGTGCGATGGTGTTGACGCGGATGAGCTTGTTGGCCAGGTCCCGCGCGGCGACGAGCGTCATCCCGACGATGCCCGCCTTCGACGCCGAGTAGTTGATCTGGCCGATCTGTCCCTCGTACGCCGCGACCGACGCGGTCATGATGATGGCGCCCCGCTCCCCGTCGACGGGCTCCTGTCGCGCGATACGTTCCGCGCCGAGCGAGAGCGCATGGAACGACCCGACGAGGTTGAGCTTGATGACGAACTCGAAGTCCTCCACCGCACCCGCCTTGCCCTCCTTGTCCAGGATGCGCATGCGCCGGCCCGCGCCGGCGCAGTGCACGAGTCCGCGCAGGCCACCTCGGTCGTCGGCGACATCGAGTGCGGCGGCGAACTGTTCGCGGTCGGTGATGTCGGCGGCCGCGAACGACGCTGCGGCGCCGAGTCCGTCGGCCACGGCCTGACCGTCCGACGTCGGCAGGTCGATCAGGGTGACCAGGCCGCCGGCGTCGATGACGCGCTGGGCCGTGGCGAGCCCGAGACCGGATGCGCCGCCGGTGATCGCGACCGACAGTCCATTGAGTTTCATTGTTTACGAATACCTTTCGATGTGATTTGTCCGCTCCCTGAGGTGCGAGCCTGCGAGCCCAACCCTGCTCCCTGAGGAGCGAGCTTGCGAGCGTCACGAAGGGTCTCGCAACCTCCGTCGCCAGGACCCTTCGAGGCTCGTCGCTATCGCTCCTCGCACCTCAGGGAGCAGAGGAGCGGAAGCCCGCGGTCAGAGCAGTTCGAGGATGGTGGTGTTGGCCATGCCACCGGCTTCGCACATCGACTGCAGTCCGTACCGGATTCCGTTGTCGCGCATGTGGTGGACGAGCCGAGTCATGAGGATGGCGCCCGAACCGCCGAGCGGGTGGCCGACGGCGATCGCTCCGCCGAGCGGGTTGAGACGCTCGATGTCGGCACCGGTCTCGGCCTGCCAGGCCAGCGGGACGGGGGCGAACGCCTCGTTGATCTCGAAGGCCCCGATGTCGTCGATCGACAACCCGGATCGCTTGAGCGCCTTGGCCGTGGCCGGGATCGGCCCGGTCAGCATGATCACCGGGTCATCGGCGGCGACGACCGCGGTGTGGATGCGGGCGATCGGCGTGAGACCGTGCGACTTCGCGGTCTCGCCGGACATGATCAGCAGGGCACCCGACCCGTCGGAGATCTGCGAGGAGTTGCCGGCGTGGATCACGCCGTCCTCGCTGAAGGCCGGCTTGAGCTTGGCGAGCGATTCGAGCGTCCCACCGCGGCGGATGCCCTCGTCCCCCTCGAGCACCCCCGGGATCGGCGCCAACTGGGCGTCGAACGCACCGCGGTCGGCCGCCTGCGCAGCGAGTTCGTGCGAGCGCAGCGAGTACTCGTCGAGGCGGGTGCGATCCAATCCCCATTTCGCGGCGACCATCTCGGCGCCGATCCCCTGGCTGAACTTGTCGACGCCATAACGGTCGAGGACCGTGGGCGGCTGATGCTCGCCGTTCGGTGCGGCGCTGCCCATCGGGACCCGGCTCATCGACTCGACCCCGCCGGCTATCACGACATCCTGCTGGCCGGACACCACCGCCGCGGCCGCCATGCTGACCGCCTGCTGGCTGGACCCGCAGGCGCGCGTCACGGTGGTTCCGGGGACACTCTCGGGCCAGCCGGCGGCGAGCACGGCCGTCCGCGCGACATTGCCCGCCTGCTCGGCGGCTTGGCTGACACATCCCCAGACGACGTCGTCGACGACGGCCGGATCGATGCCGGTCCGCTCGACGAGCGCCTCCAGTACGTGGGCGGACAGGTCGGCGGGATGGATACCGGACAGGGCGCCGCGGCGGCGGCCGATGGGCGCGCGGACCGCGTCGACGATCACTGCATCACGCATGGGGACTCCTCGATGTCAGGGCAAGGGATGAAGTTGTGTTCGACGTGCACCACGCCGGCGGACGCCGATCGCCCGTTGTGACGAGCCGACCACCGGGGCGCTTGGCAGACAAGTCGATTCACACTCACAGTCGATGAGGCCCTACCTATGGGACGCGCACGTCACGAGGTGGCGCCTTCGACGGCCGGCGCGTGCGGACGCAACCGAGCACGATCGCGTTCGGGATCGGCGAAGACCAGCGCGAGCACCGCGCACACCGCGGCGACGATTCCGAGCACCTGGAACGCGGTGGCGTAACCCTCGGCCGGCGTGGCGGCCGCGTCGACGATGACACCCGTCGCGTACGGCGCGACGAGACCGCCGATCGCCATGATCGCCAGGAAGACACCCAGCGTTCCGGCGGTCTGCCGGGGCGGGCAGATCTCGGCGACGGCCGCGTTGAACAGCGGGAACACGGTGGCCGCGAAGCCATAACCGATCGACAGGATCGCGACCGCGACGATCGGTGTGCCGACCGAGGGCAGCAGGAACAGCAGGACGCCGGAGACGAGAACCCCGACCGACGGCACGACGATGCGCAGCATCCGCGAGGTCGCCCCTTCCGAGATCATCCGGTCACTCGTGATCGAACTCAGCACCATCACCACCAGGCCGACGATCGAGGGGAACGCGAACATTGACCCGGACTGCAGGCGGCTGTAGCCCAGCCCCTCTTCGAAGTACGACGGCAACCACGTGAGCACGACACTGACCAGCGCATATACGCTCATCACGACGAGCGCGCCGGTGACGAAGGTGCGTGAGCGGAAGATCGTGAACCACGGCGTCGCGGGTTCGGCGTCGGCGCTCGCGGTGGTCTACCCACTAGCGATGTACGGGCCGTTGCGCCACGTCGAGAGCCAGATGACACACCAGATAAGACCACCGGCGGAAAGGGAGATCAGTGCCCAGCGCCACCCGAAGCTCACTGTGATCACGGCGAGCAGCGGAGCGATCGCGATCTTCGAGATCGACGCGGCACCGGCGAGGAGGGCACCGGGCAAGGCGCGCCGGGCCGGCGGATGCCAGGAGTAGGCCGCCGTGTGCAGGAGCGCCGAACTCGGACCTTCGGCGAGACCGAGGAACAGCCGACTGAGGACGAGGACCGCGAACGACGCCACCACCACCATGGGCAGCATGGCCGCGGCCCAGCACAGGGCCAGCAGGACCAGCGACCAGCGCAGGGTCATCCAGCGGTTGAGCAGTCCCGCGAAGAATCCGCCGATCGTGAACGTCAGGAAGAACAGGCTGCCGACGAGACCGATCTGGGACGAACTCAGGCCCAGCTCCTCGCGGAGCGGTTGCGCGATGATGCCCAGAACCGCCTTGTCGGCGTAGTTGATGACGTAGAGGCTGACCAGCAGAGCCGTGAGACCCCAGGCGCCGGCGCGTGATTCGCCGCGTGGGCCGAGACCTCGCGGCGTCTGGGCCGCTTCGAAATCGACGGTGTGGGCGGGACCATCGGGTCCCGTGCGCGCCGCTGACCCGGGCTTGTCGCCGGCTCCTGATCCGGAGGCGGTGGAGACCGTCATGGGCATTACCTCTTCCAGCCGAGCGATCTGGGTTGCGATGCGCTCCGTCAGTGTTATGGCTCACATCCGTTCCGATTCAAACCAGGGTCGAACCCATCTGACAACGTTCGCTCGGCGAACGACCTGACTGTCGCTGCCTATGTGTCGAGGACACGGCGATGCGAGCGGGGTCATCGGCGGTGGCTATCGGATCGATAGGCGCCGCTGGCGCACCCGAGTGCCATTGGCTCGCGCTATCGCTCCCTTAGTTCACCGCGACTACTTCGCCGGGCCGCAGCCGGGCATGCTGTGAGACGGACGCGTGGCGAGTCGCGCACCGCGTCCGCCCGACGGTGCGAGCGCACCCCGACCGACTTCGGAGAACAGCCACCATGACCCGCCTCGCGCAGACCCTGGGCCTCACCGAGATCCAGACGGAGATCCTGGCCAACGTCCGCTCGTTCGTCGACAAGCAGATCATCCCCACCGCACAGGAACTCGAGCACGCCGACGAGTATCCGCAGGCCATCGTCGACGGCATGGCCGAGATGGGCCTGTTCGGCCTGATGATCCCCGAGGAGTACGGCGGACTCGGCGAGTCCCTGCTGACCTACGCGTTGTGCGTCGAAGAACTGGCACGTGGATGGATGAGCGTGTCGGGCGTGATCAACACCCATTTCATCGTGGCGTACATGATCCGCCAGCACGGGACCGACGAGCAGAAACAGCGCTTCCTCCCCCGCATGGCGACGGGCGAGGTGCGCGGCGCGTTCTCGATGTCCGAACCGGAACTGGGGTCCGACGTCGCGGCGATCAAGACCAGCGCGAAGCGGGACGGAGACGACGGATACGTCATCAACGGTCAGAAGATGTGGCTGACCAACGGCGGGTCGTCGACTCTCGTTGCCGCTCTTGTCCGTACCGAGGAGGGCAACGAGAAGCCACACAAGAACCTCACGACGTTCCTGGTGGAGAAGCCGGCCGGCTTCGGCGAGGTACTCCCCGGCCTGACCATCCCGCGCAAGCTGGACAAGATGGGCTACAAGGGCATCGACACCACCGAGCTGATCTTCGACGGTTACTGCGCGCCCGCCACCGACATCCTCGGGGGCGAACCCGGCCGCGGCTTCGCGCACATGATGGACGGCGTCGAGGTCGGGCGCGTCAACGTGTCGGCCCGCGCCTGCGGAATCGCCCAGCGCGCCTTCGAACTCGCGGTGAAGTACGCGCAGCAGCGGTCCACCTTCGGCAAACCCATCGCCGAACACCAGGCCGTTGCGTTCTCGCTGGCCGAGATGGCGACGAAGGTCGAGGCGGCACACCTGATGATGGTCAATGCGGCACGACTGAAAGACTCCGGCGAGCGCAACGACGTCGCCGCCGGGATGGCCAAGTACCTGTGCAGTGAGTACTGCTCCGAGGTCACCCAGGCCAGCTTCCGCATCCACGGCGGTTACGGCTACTCGAAGGAATTCGAGATCGAGCGCCTCATGCGCGACGCGCCCTTCCTGCTGATCGGCGAGGGCACCAGCGAGATCCAGAAACAGATCATCTCCAAGGGGCTCCTACGCGAATATCAGGAGCGATGACCACTTGAGGTGAATGTCGTCAGACCCGTCCGCCCACAACAGTTTCGAGGGACCAATGCAGCGTCGCATCTTCACCGAGGACCATGAGTCCTTCCGCAAGACCATCCGTGACTTCATCGCCAAAGAGGTCGCGCCGGTGTACCACGATTGGGAGAAGCAGGGCCATCCGCCGCGCGAGTTCTACAACAGGCTGGGCGAACTCGGCGTCCTGGGCATCGAGGCACCCGAAGAGTTCGGGGGCGGTGGCGTCTCGGACTTCACCTATTCGATGGTGATCGCGGAGGAGACATCGGCGGCCGGTGTCACCTTCGGCAGTTACTCGGTGCACTCGAACCTGATCCTCCCCTACCTCGTCGAGTACGCCACCGACGAGCAGAAGCAGCGGTGGTTGCCCGGATTCTGTTCCAGCGAACTCATGTTCGCGATCGCCATGACCGAACCCGGCACCGGGTCGGACCTCGCCAACATCTCGACCACCGCCAAGCTGTCCGAAGACGGGTCGCACTACGTACTCGACGGCGCGAAGACGTTCATCACCGGCGGCGCCCTGGCCGACCGCATCCTGGTCGTCGCCCGGACCGCACCGTTCGACGAGTCGAATCGTCGTGCGGGACTGTCGATCCTGGTGGTCGACACCTCGTCGGAGGGTTTCGCCGTCGGACGCAAGATCGAGAAGATCGGCCTCAAGGCCTCCGACACCGCCGAGCTCTCGTTCAGCTCGGTCAAGGTGCCGGTCGAGGACCGGCTCGGCGAGGAGGGTGCCGGCTTCTCGTACCTGGCGCACAATCTCGCGCAGGAACGACTCACCATCGCCATCGGGGCGTCGGCCACCGCCGCCGCGGCCGTCCAGCACGCGATCGCCTACACCAAGGAGCGCGACGTCTTCGGCAAACCCGTTGCGGCGTTCCAGAACACCAAGTTCGTCCTCGCCGAGTGCTCCGCCGAGGTCGAGGCCATCCGGCAGTTCGTCGACCGCGCACTCGAACTCCACAACGAGGGTGAGCTCACCGTCCCCGATGCGGCCCGCGCGAAACTGTTCGCCACCGAGACCGCCGGCAAGGTCATCGACAAGTGCCTGCAGTTGCACGGTGGGTACGGCTATGTCCTGGAGTACCCCATCGCCCGGCTCTACGCCGACACCCGCGTCACGCGGATCTACGGCGGCACCAGCGAGGTCATGAAGACGATCATCGCCAAGGACCTCGGCCTGTAGGTGGTCCAGAGCTCTTCCAAAGTGCGGGATTCGTAACGGTTTCCAGTACGAATCCCGCACTCTGCGGAGGGTGATCAGACGGTCGCTCGTCGCACCTGCGACGCGACGTATCCCGGGCGTTCCACGAGATCCGCCCAGGTGAAGTTCAACACCGTCCAGCCCAGGGCGATGAGGGTGTTGCGGCGGGTGCGGTCGTGCTGGAACGCCTCGGCGTCCCGGTGATGAGCCATGCCGTCGATCTCGACCGCCACCTTCCTCCCGACGAAGGCGAAGTCGATTTCGTAACCGGACACCGGGTGGTTGGCGACCCAACCCGCTATGTCGTGCTCGGCGAACAGTTTCACGGTCAGCCGTTCGGCAGCCGAACGGGCACCAGAACCGACGAGCACGAGCATCTTCGCCATCTCGGTTGCACCACGGCAGCGGCGTCGCCGCTGGTAGGTCTCGAGGAGAGCGTCAACCGTGACCTTCTTGTTCTGAAGTGCCCGGTCGAGTACGTCCATCTTTCCTTCAACGGCGCCTTCGAGGACGGACAACGGCACCGCGGTCACCGTGAGTCCCTTCTCGACCACGACGTCGGCCGCGTCGAGGGATCTCCGGATGACCACCGTCCCCTTCTCCGGCGAACCGTGCCAGCTTCGGGGAGCGGTGACGGTAGTCGTCGTCGGCCGCTTGGTCACGAGGCCGTGCCACCACGCCGCCGCGAGTCCGCTGAGAACGGCGTCCGCGGAGACCTGCAGGGTCGCCAGTCGGGTCCGGGTCCTTGCGGTCACCGGATGATCGGCCAGGCGATAGACGCCGGAACTCGCACGAACCCACTCACCGGACTTCACCCGCCGGGCCACCGAGGCACGACTGAGACCGTGCTCGCGGGCCTGCGCCGCGGTGATCACGCCGTCGCGCGTGAGGATGAAGGTCCGCAACGCAGGTGCAGTAGCCATGTGGTTGTAGACGCACCCGGGATCGCGCCGGTTCCACTTCCCGCAGAGTGCGGGATTCGTGCCGGTTTCCAATACGGATCCCGCACTCTGTCGTCGGACCCGAGGTCGTGCCTTAAGATTCCCTGAGCAAACTCGGTGGGCAGTGGAAGCGGTGTTCGGTGGTAGGCAGGTTTCGGGGCGGGGTCCAGATCTTGGCGACGGTGCTGGTCACCGCGTTCGTGGTGTCGATGATGGCGGCGGTGGTTGCGCCCGCGCAGGCGGCCCCGACGCGCTACACCGGCGGTACCTACGTCGCTCTCGGTGATTCGCGTGCGTCCGGCAGCTTCTACACCCCGACGCCCGCCTACTTCGGCGGATGCAAGCGGTCGGCGTTCAACTACCCCACCCTCGTCGCCGCCGCGACCCTGCCGCGACGCTTCATCGACGCCTCGTGTGCGGGCGCGCAGTCGGCACACCTGCACCGGGCCCCGCAGCACACCAGCGGTGGCATGAAACCCATTCAGCTGCACCTGGTTCCGCGCGACGCCCAGCTGATCACCGTGAGCATCGGCGGCAACGACATGCGGTGGGGCGCGATCTTCGGCCAGTGCCGTACCCCGGCGTTCACCGACCGGCGCTGCCGCCACAACCGTGCCCTCGAGAACGAGGTCCGGTGGCGGATCGAACTCATGGAGAACCGCGTCACCCCTGCTCTGCGCGCGATCCGGAACAAGGCGCCGCACGCCCAGATCATCGTCGTCGGCCTGGGCGGCTTCATCGGGTTCACCGGGTGCTGGCCGCTGGTCCCGCTGAGTGACCCCGACGCCCGGTGGATGCGCAAGGTCTTCAACCGCGCCAACGGCGCGCTCTGGCGGGCGTCGACCAAGGTCGGCGGCACCTTCATCGACGCCAACCGAGGATCGGCGGGACACGATGCCTGCAACCTCATCAACCCCTGGTACGAGAGCGCGCTGTCGAATCGGATCGCGCTGCCCTTCCACGTCAACCAGGCCGGCGCCGTCGCGTTCGCGGCCATGATCAACGGGGCCATCCGCCGTTAGGCCGAGACCGGTCACCCACTAGCGTTTGTCGGGTGGCTCATCTACTCGGCGCGGAAACCCTAGGCCTCGAATACCCGACCACCAAGGTCTTCGAGTCGGTGTCCCTCGGGGTCAACGAGGGCGACCGGATCGGCATCGTGGGCCGAAACGGCGACGGTAAGTCGAGCCTGCTGGCGATGCTCGCCGGACGGATGCAACCCGATTCCGGTCGCGTCACCGTCCGCGGCGGCGTCCGCATCGGCGTGCTGGACCAGGTCGACGTCTTCGACGACGACGAGACCGTCGGGCACGCCGTCGTCGGCGACCGTCCCGAACACGAATGGGCGGGCGACGCGAAGGTCCGCGACGTCATCGGCGGGTTGCTCGGCGACGTCGAATGGACGGCGCCCACCAGTTCGTTGTCGGGTGGTCAGCGCCGTCGCGTGTCGCTGGCACGCCTCCTCGCGGGCGAGCATGACGTCCTCGCGCTCGACGAGCCGACCAACCACCTCGACGTCGAGGCCATCACCTGGCTCGCCGACCACCTGAAGCGACGCTGGCCGGCCAACGCCGGCGGACTACTGGTGGTCACCCACGACCGGTGGTTCCTCGACGAGGTGTGCACGGTCACCTGGGAGGTCCACGACCGCATCGTCGAACCCTTCGAGGGTGGCTACGCGGCGTACATCCTGCAGCGGGTGGAACGGGACCGGCAGGCCGCCGCGATCGAGGCACGACGACAGAATCTCGCCCGCAAGGAACTGGCCTGGCTCCGCCGCGGCGCGCCGGCCCGGACGTCGAAGCCGAAGTTCCGCATCGACGCGGCCAATGCCCTCATCGCCGATGTCCCACCGGTCCGCGACACGGTCGCCCTGCAGTCACTGGCCACCGCTCGTCTGGGCAAGGACGTCGTCGACCTGCTCGACGTGTCGGTCTCCTACGGTGACCGCAACGTCCTCGACGGCGTCGAGTGGCGGCTGGCGCCGGGTGAGCGCACCGGCATCCTCGGGGTCAACGGCGCGGGCAAGTCGACGCTGCTCGGCCTCATCGCCGGAACCGTGGAACCGACCGGCGGCCGGGTCAAACGCGGCAAGACGGTCAAGGTCGCCACCCTGACCCAACGCCTCGACGACCTCGACCGGTACCTCGACGACCCGGTGCGGGTGGTCATCGCGCAGTTGCAGACCACGTACACCTTCGGTTCCGGGTCGAAGGCACAGGAACTGTCGCCGTCGCAGTTGCTCGAGCGGCTCGGCTTCGACGGCGCGCAGCTCTCGACCCCGGTCCGCGACCTCTCGGGCGGGCAGAAGCGGCGGCTGCAGTTGCTGCTCATCCTGCTCGACGCGCCGAACGTGCTGATCCTCGACGAGCCGACCAACGACCTCGACACCGACATGCTCGCCGCGCTCGAGGACCTGCTGGACTCGTGGCCCGGCACGCTGATCGTCGTCTCGCACGACCGGTACTTCCTGGAGCGGGTCACCGATCAGCAGTTCGCCGTCCTCGACGGCGGGCTCCGCCACCTCCCCGGCGGCGTCGACGAGTTCTTGAGACTCCGTTCGGCACAGGCGAAGACGTCGGGTTCCGGATCGACGTCGGGCGGATCCGGTACGAGCGCCACAGCTTCGGGGAACGGCGGCGTGTCGGGCTCGTCCCTCAGCGGCGCCGAGCTGCGCGCGGCCAACAAGGAGCTCGCCTCGCTCGAGCGTCGGATCGACAAGCTGCACAGCAAGATCGATGCTGCCCGGACCGCGCTGGCCGACCATGATCAGTCCGACTACCAAGGCCTTGCCGCGGAGACGGAGAGCATCCGCAGCATGGAATCCGAACTCGAGGAACTCGAGGAACGCTGGATGGAACTCGGCGAGAGCGTCGAGTGATCGACTCCGCGAGAACCGGTCGGCCCGACCTCAACGGCCGAACGACTCCCGGATCGCGGCCAGCACGTCCGGCAGCGACTCGTCGACGACGCCGCTGTGATCAGCTCGCGCGTAGGTCTTGAGGTCCACATCCGTGCCGGAGTCGCGCATCGCGGACCGCAGCGAACGACTCAGCGGGTACGGCAGCACGGGATCGAGAAGACCATGTGCGAGCGTGACTTTCACCGGGTAGCCGGAGACGGGCACCTCGGCGTACTCCCGCAGGGCGTCCCGGAAGTCCTGCTTCGCGGTGAACGACGACGCCACGAGGGAGCCCGGTGGCACCGACCGCAACGCGTCCACGACATCCCCGTTGCACCGGGCACGCGCGCGGTCGAGAAAACGCTTGCCGTCCGACGTCAGGGAATCGGCGACGCGGAGTTCTGGATTCGCGTGGTCGAGACCGGCGAGGGTGAACAGGAACGGCGCACTCAGCACATTGAGCGCGCCGAGGCCGGGCACGCGGGGACCGAACAGACCGAACAGGTTCTCCAACGACGAGACCGGGGCGATCGCGACGATGCCGGCGACCGGCAGATCCGGTGCGAATTCCGCGGCGAGACGGCCCGCGTGCAGCGCAGCGTGGCCGCCCTGCGAGTGCCCGGTCGACACCCAGCGTGATCCGAGCGAGGCGTCGACCGACCGCGCCGCGCGGATCATGTCGATCACCGAGTGAGCCGCCGCGCGACCGCCGAGGTATTCGGTCTCCCCCGCCGACCCGAGCCCCGCGTAATCGGTTGCCGTGACCGCGAACCCGGCGTCGAGCGCCGCGCGCACCGGGGCCTCGACACCGTCGCCGAGCCGGTGCAGGGTCGGCGCGCACTCGTCGGCCAGGCCGACCGTCCCGTGTGCCCAGGACACGACGGGCCAGCCACCGGCGGGCGGCGTACCCTTCGGCACCCAGTACACGCCGCTCGACATCGCCGGGCGGCCGTTCTGATCGCGCGTCGCATAGGTCAGGCGGGTGCCCGAGCCGGCCGCCGACGGGAGTTCGTCGTCGGGGACCTCGATGGTGGTGAAGACGAAACCGTCGGCGGGTGCGGCGGCCGTCGACGGGCCGGCCGTGACGATGCAGAGCGCGAGCAGCAGAGTGACGACGGCGCTGACCGCGAGCAGTGGGGCGACGACGGCGGCGGGTCTGCGGGACATCAGGCAACCGTAGGCGATCAGTGGCGGACGTCGGCTCCGAGGACGCGCGTACCGGCGGCGGGACCGCTCGCGGTGCGGACCGACCGGGCGACGCCGGCGCCGGACAGTTCGGCGGCGACGTTCACCGCGCCGGTCTCGTCGGCGCACAGGAAGGCACATGTCGGACCGGAGCCGGACACGATGCCGCCCAGTGCTCCGGCGTCGATTCCGGCACGCAGGGTCCGGCGGAGGGTGGGTTGCAGCGAGAGCGCCGCCGGTTGTAGGTCGTTGTGCAGCAAGGGCGCCACCGCGTGCGGGTCACCGGACGCCAGGGCCTGCATGAGTTCGTCGGGGCGGCGGAGGAGGTCCCGCTCGTCGTCGGTGGCGCATTCTCCGGAACGGCTGTCGCGCAGCCGATCCAGTTCGCGGTACACCGCGGGCGTGGACAGTCCGTCGCGTGCGAGCGCGAGCACCCAGTGGAAGTCACCGCGGGAGAGGACCTGCATCAGCCGCTCGCCGCGTCCGGTACCCAGGGCGGTGTTGCCGTGCAACGCGAACGGGACGTCGCTGCCCAGGTCCGCCGCGATCGCGGCGAGGTCGTCGCGGCCGATGTCGAGCTTCCACAGGGCGGCGAGTGCGACCAGCGCCCCGGCGGCATCCGCGCTGCCACCGGCCATGCCCCCGGCCACCGGGATCGTCTTGTCGATGTCGATCGCGACCTTGCCGGGACGGTCCGCCCACTCGGCAAGTGCCAGCGCCGCCCGGACCGCCAGGTTGGACTCGTCCGTCGGGACCGACCCGGCGCCTTCGCCACGAACCGTGATGCTCATCTCGTTGGCCCGGGCGACCCTGATGTCGTCGTGCAGGGACAGCGCCTGGAAGACGGTCACGAGGTCGTGGTAGCCGTCCTCGCGGCGCGGACCGACCCCGAGGTGCAGATTGACCTTCGACGGAGCCCGCGCGGTGACGGAGTCCGACACCACCGACAGCGACGTTCGCGACACAATGATCCAGCCTAGCGCCCCGGCGTCGGCCCCGCGCCCACCGATGCGGTCGGTCCGGCGCTCCAGCCGCCGTCGATCAGGGGCGCCAGCCGCGGTCGACGAGTTCGCCGACGTGCTCGACGACCAGCACCGCGCCCGCGTCGCGCAACTCACCCTCCGCGAAGCCACCGGACCGTACCGCCACGCACTCCGCCGGCAGGCGATGCGCCGACGCCACGTCCCACACGGTGTCGCCGACGACGACAGCCTCTCCACCGCCGGCCTCGGCGAGCGCGACCGACAGGATGTCGGGCGCCGGTTTGGACGAATCGGCGTCGTCCGAGGTGGTCACGGCGGCGAAGTCGTTCCGCGACAATCCCATCGACTCGAGCGCGGCGTCGGTGAACTCCGACTTGCCCGACGACGCGAGCGCCACCCGGTAGCCGGCGTCCAGCAGTCCCCGCACCAAATCGGCCGCGCCGGGCAGGGGCCGCACGTCGGGCAGCAGGCCGCGATAGGCCTCCTCCCACTCGTCGCGCAAGGTGTCACCGAGCGATTCCTCCACGTCGTCGCCGAGCAGCTCGCCGACGAGACGGTCGCCGCCCATGCCGATCGCCCGGTGCACCTGCCACCACTGGGGGATCAGGTCGTGAGCAGCGAAGGCCCGCATCCACGCCAATGCGTGGAGGTAGGTGGAGTCGACGAGCGTACCGTCGACATCGAGAAGCACGGCGTCGATCGACCCATCCGCGTTCTGGTCTGGCATCTGCGCCTCGTTTCCGGGGTCGAGAACCGCGCCCCGTCGTCGAACGTCCGTCGTCCGGGCACCACCGTCTCGAGCGTCCCGGGTTTCGGACCCATGACTCATGGCTACACCGAAGCGACCCATCTCGCAGAGGAGACCTCCATGGCAACACGTTTCGGCTACACCCTGATGACCGAGCAGGCAGGCCCGAAAGCGCTGGTGCGGTACGCCGTCGGCGCCGAAGACGCCGGCTTCGACTTCGAGGTGTCGAGCGACCACTACTTCCCGTGGCTCTCGGCCCAGGGACACGCACCGTACGCGTGGACGGTCCTCGGAGCCGTGGCCCACGCGACCGAGCGGGTCGACCTGATGACCTACGTGACGTGCCCGACGATCCGCTACCACCCGGCGATCATCGCGCAGAAGGCTGCGACGCTGCAGATCCTCGCCGACGGTCGCTTCACTCTCGGCCTCGGCTCGGGCGAGAACCTGAACGAGCACGTGGTCGGCGAGGGCTGGCCCTCGGTCGCCGACCGCCAGGACATGCTCGCCGAGGCGATCGAGATCATCCGCAAACTGCACACCGGTGAGCTCGTCGACTTCCGCGGCGAGTTCTTCCAGGTCGACGCCGCCCGGATCTGGGATCTGCCCGACCAGCCCGTCCCGATCGGCGTCGCAGTGGCGGGCAATGCGGGTATCGAGACGTTCGGGCCACTGGCCGACCACCTGATCGCCGTCGAACCCGACGCCGACTTCATCAAGGCGTGGAACGAACATTCGTCGACCCCGACCGTCGACGGGCAGCGGTCCCGCGCGATCGGGCAGATCCCCATCAGCTGGGATCCCGACCGCGACAAGGCGATCGAGCGCGCCCACGATCAGTTCCGGTGGTTCGCCGGCGGGTGGGATGTCAACGCCGACCTGCGCACCACCGCGGGCTTCGCCGCAGCGACGCAGTTCGTCACGCCGGACGACGTCGCGGGCAACATCCCCTGCGGCCCGGACCTCGACCAGATCGTCGAGGCGGTGAAACCCTTCTGGGAGGCGGGGTTCACCGACATCGCGCTGGTGCAGATCGGGGGCGACACCCAGGACGCGTTCCTGCGCGACGCCGCTCCCGAGCTACTGGAGAAACTGCGCGCCGCGTCGAACTGAGTCCGATTGCTCGAGGTCCCAGGACTGCGGGGTGCGGTCCTCGCCCGCCCGCAGCACGGCGGTGTGCACATCGCCGACGTGGCGACCCGACGGGAGCTGATCGATCTCGTCCTCGGGGCGTCGGCCGGTGTAGCGGAAGCCGGCCGACGCCGCCAGCCGCGCCGAGGCCACGTTGTCGACCAGCGCCCGCCAGATCACGCGATCGAACCCTGCTCCGCCGTCGGCGGGGTCGGCGAAGGCGTGGTCGAGGACCGCGGCGAGCGCCTCGGTGAGGTAGCGATGGCCCCGATGCGACGGCGCACACCAATAGCCCAGTGACGCAACGTTTTTCTCGACGGTTCGCAGTCCGATGGTGCCGACGAGTTCACCGCCGGGGATCTCGATCGCCCACACCGACGACCCGGCGGCCGGGGCGATGTCGCGGACGAAATGTTCGGCGTGCGCACGCGTATACGGGACCGGGACCAGTGTGAAGCGCTGGATGTCCGGGTCCTGGCAGGCGCGGAAGATCGGTTCGATGTCACGGTCGGCGGGTGGGCGCAGCCGCAGCCTCGGCGTCGTCAGAGTCTGTGGTGGAACCATGTCGGACCTCGTCGTCGATGCTGCGGATGCACAACACGGTACGAGCTTCTCCCCGCCGACGGCGAGCGGTTTTGCGCCCGCCCCCACGACGAGCCGCGGTCTTCCCGCGATCAGCGACCCGGCGTCGAGATCAGGTCGTGCGAGCGAGGCGGACGAAGTCGTCGACGTCGAGCTTCTCGCCCCGCACACCCGGATCGATACCGGCCTCACGGAGCCGGCGTTCGGCTTCGGCCGCCGAACCGGCCCAGCCGGCCAGCGCTGATCGCATCGTCTTGCGTCGCTGGGCGAATGCGGCGTCGATCGCGGCGAACACCTGTTGCCGCACAACGGGATCGGTCGAGTGGTCGTCGGTTCGTTCGATGCGGACGAGACCCGACTCCACCTTGGGTTCGGGCCAGAAGACGTTGCGCCCCACCGCACCGGCCCGGCTCACGCGACCGTGGTAGCGCGCCTTGACGCTCGGCACCCCGTAGGTGCGGCTGCCCGGGCCGGCGGCGAGGCGGTCGGCGACCTCGGCCTGCACCATCACGAGGGCGGTGGTGATCTCCGGGAAGAGTCCGAGCAGGTGCAACAGGACCGGCACCGACACGTTGTACGGCAGGTTCGCGACCAGCGCGGTGGGGACCACCGGCAGGTCGTCGCGCGTCACCTGTAGCGCGTCGGCGAGGATGACCTCGAAGTTGCCCTGCCGATTCGGGGCATACTCCGCGATCGTCGCCGGAAGACGTTCCGCGAGCACCGGATCGATCTCGATGGCGACGACCCTGCCCGCCGCCCCGAGGAGGGCGAGGGTGAGCGAGCCCAGCCCGGGCCCGACCTCGAGGACGGTGTCGTCGGGCCCGACCCCCGATGCCGCGACGATCCTTCGCACGGTGTTCGCGTCGTGGACGAAGTTCTGTCCGAGAGTCTTGGTCGGCCGGACGCCGACCTCCGCCGCGAGCTCCCGGATCTGTGCCGGCCCGAGGAGACGCGGAGCCGCGTCGGGCGCGCCGTCGGGTGAACCCGCTGTCGAGTCGCTGATCAGCGCAGCCCCAGCTTGGACGAGCAGGACGGCCATGCGCCCCAGCCCTGGACCGCCTGGGTCTTCTTCGCGATGGCGATCTGTTCTTCGCGGGTGGCGAGGTCGGCGCGCGGCGCGTACTCGAGTCCGCCCCAGCGTTCCCAGGTGTTCTGGTCGAACTGGACGCCGCCGTAGAAGCCGTTGCCGGTGTTGATCGCCCAGTTGCCGGTCGCCTCGCACGCGGCGAGCGCGTCCCACACCGATCCCGGCGGCACGAACGGCGCACCCGGCTTGGTGCCGATGCGAACGGTGGCCGCGACGGGCTCGCTGAGCACCTCGCTGGTCAGCTTGTCGCGCTTGACGACCCGGCCGTTCACGGTGGTCACCTTGTAGGTGACACGCGCCTCGCCGGGCGTGCCCTTCTTCTCGACGACCTTGCGGTCGCGGACGAGGGTCGGGTCCTCTTTCTTGACCTCCGGCGGGGCGACCGGTTCGGTGAGCGTGACGTCCTCGGTCTTGATCCGGGTGACGACGATCTTGAGGTTCGGGGTGATCTTGGTGTCGGCGGCCGGGGTGACCTTGTCTTCGGCGCCCAGCGGGGTGCCGAGCGACTCGAGCAGATCCTTGACGGTGTGCGCGGCGACGGTCGGGCGCTTGCGGGCCGGTCCGTCGACGAGGTTCACCGGCTTGGGCAGCGCGACCTCGATCTGACCGCCGTCGACCGGCAGTTCCTCGCCGAAGGCGGTCTCCTCCGCGGCGTGGGTCAGTCCGCGTTCGGCCATCAACTGGTCCACGGTCGAGGCGTTGGTGACGATGGTCTCGCGCTTGCCCTCGATGTCGAGGGTGAGTTCCTTGAGCTTGTTGACCTTGATGGTCTGGCCTTCGCCGAAGCCCGAGTCGGGTGCCGGGCTCACCTTGTCACCGTCGGCGGGCGCCAGCCCCTCCGACTCGAGGAGACTCTCGACGGACATCGCCATGGTGGACACGTGCCGGATGTCGCCGTCCACGTCGATCGCGACGTTCTTGTGCATGCTGACGCCCATGACCCCGCCGGCCGCGACGGTGGCGCACACGGCGCCGACGGCGACACGGACACGCAACGACTTCGAGCCGTTGATCTTGGCGAACACCGAACCCGACGATGTCGGAGCGGACGGCTCCGGGTTCGACAGTTCGGGGTTTTGCAGCTCTGGGTTGGGCAGAGAAGACAAGGGCACGACATCCTGATAGGCAACACTGGCACCACGCCGGCCGAGTGGATCAGCACGTCGGCCAGCTGGATCACAGTACGATAACGAACCGGCCAGATTATGGCAAAGGGATGCCGTAGACGCGCCGTGCGTTCGCCCCGAGGATGCGAGCCATCTCCTCGTCCGCCACGCCACGCACGGCCGCGAGGGCCCGGGCTGTGTACGGCAGACAATAGGACTGATTGGGCTGGCCACGGTAGGGATGCGGGGTCAGGAACGGCGCGTCGGTCTCGACGAGGATCTGGTCGTCGGGGACCAACTCGGCCGCGACCCGGAGCTCATCGGCGTTGGCGAAGCTCACAGTGCCGGCGAAACTGAGCATGAACCCACGCTCGACACATTCGCGTGCAACATTTCGGTCACCGGAGAAGCAGTGCATGATCACGGATTCCGGGGCGCCCTCGGCGGCCAGGACGTCGAGTAGATCCCGGTCGGCCTCGCGGTTGTGGATCATCAGCGGCTTGCCGACCCGCTTCGCGAGGTCGATGTGCCAGCGGAACGTCTCGTGCTGCACCTCGGGCGACGCACAGTCGTCGGACTTCCCGGGCCAGTAGTAGTCGAGCCCGGTCTCGCCCACCGCGACGACTCGCGGGTGACGCACCATCCGCTCGAGCTCGGTGGCGGTCTCGTCGTTCAGATCGCCGGCATGCATCGGGTGCAGGGCCACCGCCGCGTAGACGCGATCGTCCCACTCCGCGGCGGCGACCGCCCACCGTGCATCGACCATGTCGTCGGCGACGGTGACCACATGGCCGACGCCGACGCCCTGCGCGTGGTCGCAGATCGCGCGGACCGTCTCGGCGTCGCGTCCGCCGCATGCAGCGAGGTGGGTGTGCGCGTCGACGAGGCCGGGCAGCGGCGCCGGGTCCGGTGGCGGTTCGCGTCGACGTCGCTTCTTGGCAGCCTTGTTGCTCAGGGTCTCGCCGCCACCGCTCTCGGCATCACCCGGCGCCGAGTTCTCCGGGGCGTCGGTCATGGCACCCACCTTGGCACAGCGCGCCGACACCATCCGGTGCGGTCCCGACACCACTAGAGCGTCACCGTCCCCTCGATCACCGTCGTCGTGTCGCCGCCGATCCAGATGTGCTCGCCGTCGTCGTGGACGTGGATGCGGCCGGCCCGACCGAGCGCCGCACCTTGCGCGGCGACGTAGGACGCCGGCGCCTGCCCGCTGGCTCGCAACCACATGGCGATGCCGGCGTTGAGACTGCCCGTCACCGGGTCCTCGGGTACCCCGATGCCCGGCACGAACGCGCGCACCTCGCCGAAGACCTCTCCGTCCCCCGAGCCGTACCGCCCGAACAATCCGACCTTGTGATCGCCGAGGGCAGGGATGTCCGGGGTCACCTCGAGCACCCGCTCGCCCGATTCGAGTTGCAACACCATCCATTCCGGCCCGTTGTCGACCCACTCGGCCGCGCGGACCTCGGCCGTGTCGACCCGCAGCGCCGCGGCGACCTCGGTGACGACGGCGGCGTCGACGGGTCCGAACCGCCGCAACGGCGGCGCCGCGAAGGCCAGCCGTGCACCAGTGCGCCGCAGTCGCACCAGGCCGACGCCGCACTCCTGCACGATGTCCTCCCCCGCAGGCCGGCCGCCCGTCGTCAGCCAGGCATGTGCCGAGCCGAGGGTGGGATGCCCGGCGAACGGCAACTCGCCGTCCGGGGTGAAGATGCGCAGACGGTAATCGGCGGCAGGGTCGGTCGGCGGCAGCACGAAGGTCGTCTCCGACAGGTTCGTCCAGCGCGCGAACGCGGCCATCCGGTCGTCGGGGATGTCGGTGGCATCGAGCACCACGGCAACCGGGTTACCACCGGTCCCGGTAGCGGAGAACACATCGATCTGAGCGAATCGTCGAGTCATCGGACCATCGTCTCACCTCCAGTTGTCGCCCGGTCAAAGCCTTTTCGGGCGCGCAGGCGTCGCCGGCGGAACCGCTGTCCGGGACGACGCGTGCGATCGCGCGCCCGCGGCCGGCAGAAAACGCCCGGGGTGGCCACGCAAATCGCGCCGGAGTCGCCCGGGACGGGTAGCGTGGCGAAGCGTGTTGGGATTGCCAGATTCGATCACCGTCGCACTGTTCGACCTCGACGGGGTTCTCACCGAGACCGCGGTGCTGCACCGCAAGGCGTGGAAGAAGGCGTTCGACGCCTTTCTCGCCGCCCGTGCGGGCGGCGCAGACCACGCCGACTTCGTCGAGTTCACCGATCAGGACTATCTGGACTACGTCGACGGACGTCCCCGCGAGGACGGCGTCCGGGCCTTCCTCGCCTCTCGCGGAATCGACGATGTCGACGCGCAGACCGTGACCGCGATCGGAGACGGGAAGAACGACATGTTCCTGGTCAGCCTGGCCGAGGACGGTGGGCAGGCCTATCCGGGGTCCGTGCGATATCTCGAGGCGGCGCGCGACGCCGGTCTCCGGATCGCCGTGGTGACCTCCTCGAAGAACGGAGCAGCAGTGCTGGATGCGGCAGACCTGTCGAAATTCGTCGAGGTCCGCGTGGACGGACTCGACATCGTGTCGAAAGGGCTGAAGGGCAAACCCGCACCCGACTCGTTTCTCCTGGGCGCCGAACTGATGGGCGTCGAGCCCGCCGCGGCGGTCGTCTTCGAAGACGCCATCTCCGGCATCGCGGCCGGCAGCGCGGGCGCCTTCGGCTACGTCGTCGGCATCGACCGGGTCGGTGGCGGCCAGGCCGAGGCGATGCGTGCCGCCGGCGCCGACATCGTCGTTAACGACCTCGTCGAATTGCTCCCCGCATGACCGCCGAGCACGGCCACGACTTCGGCTTCGAGATCCATCCGTGGCAGCTGAAGTGGCGCGGCGGCGTCGATCTGGACATGCTGGGCCGAACCGAGACGCTGTTCGCACTGTCCAACGGGCACATCGGTTTACGCGGGTCCTTCGAAGAGGGTGAGCCGGTCGATCATCCCGGCACGTACCTCAACGGCTTCTACGAGCTGCGCGGCCTGCCCTATGCCGAGAGCGGGTACGGCTATCCCGAATCCGGACAGACCGTCGTCAACGTGACCGACGGCAAGATCATCCGGCTGCTGGTCGAGGACGAGCCGATGGACCTTCGGTACGGGCGTACCGAGGAGCACGAGCGGACGCTGGACTTCCGGACCGGCACCCTGCGTCGTCACACGGTGTGGACCTCACCCACCGGCCGGAAGGTCCGCATCAAGTCCGAACGCCTCGTGTCCTTCACCAAACGCACGATCGCCGCGATCCGGTACGAGGTCGAGCCGGTCGACGAGGACATGAAACTCGTTCTGCAGTCCGATCTCCTGGCCAACGAGCCGGTTCCGGCACCGGGCAACGACCCGCGCCTGGCGGCGGCACTCGACGCCCCGCTTGTCTCCGACCTCGCCACCTGTCGCAACTACTGGGGCATGCTGGTCCACCACACCAAGAAGTCCGGCCTGCACATGGCGGCCGGCATGGACCACGAGATCTACTTCCCCGACAAGGCCGACACCTTCATCCGCGCCGACGGCGACCTGGCCCGGCTCACCATCGCGGCCAACGTGCCGAAGGGCAAGAGTCTCACCCTCACCAAGTACATGGGGTACGGCTGGTCGGCCCGACGCTCGGTGCCGGCGCTGCGCGCCCAGGTCGACGCGGCCCTCGCGATGGCGATGGAGACCGGTTGGGATTCGCTCAAGGCCGACCAGGTCCGGTACCTCGAGGACTTCTGGCGCGACGCCGACGTCGAACTCGACGGCGATCCCGAACTGCAGCAGGCGGTTCGCTTCGCGTTGTTCCACGTCCTGCAGGCCGGCGCGCGCGGTCAGTCCCGCGCGATCCCGGCCAAGGGTCTCACCGGCCCCGGCTACGACGGTCACACCTTCTGGGACACCGAGAGTTTCATCCTCCCGATGCTCACCTACACCGTGCCCGCCGCCGCCGGCGAGGAATTGCGATGGCGCCACTCCACCATGGACAAGGCGAAGTCCCGGGCCGCCGAACTGGGGCAACGCGGGGCCATGTTCCCGTGGCGCTCGATCAACGGCGACGAGTGTTCGGGGTACTGGCCCGCGGGCACCGCGGGCGTCCACGTCTCCGCCGACATCGCCAACGCCACCGCGCGCTACCTGCGGGCCACCAACGACGAACAGTTCGAAACCGAATGCGGCGTCGAACTTCTCGTCGAGACCGCCCGACTGTTCGCCGGTCTCGGGCACCACGATGTGAACGGTAAGTTCCGCATCGACGGGGTCACCGGTCCCGACGAGTACACCGCCGTCGTGAACAACAACACCTTCACCAACCTGGCGGCGCAACAGAATCTGCGCGACGCCGTGGCGGCGGTGCATCGCCGTCCGGATCTCGCCGAGCAATTCGGGGTCACGACCGCCGAGGCGGCGCACTGGGAAGCGTGCGCCGACGACATGACGATCCCCTTCGACGACGCGCTCGGCGTGCACCAGCAGTGTGAGTCGTTCACGTTGTTGGGCGCCTGGGACTTCGAATCCTCGGTGGGACGCTATCCGCTGCTGTTGAACTACCCGTACTACGACCTCTACCGCAAGCAGGTGGTCAAGCAGGCCGACCTGGTCTTCGCGACCTACCTGTTCGGGGACGCCTTCACGCCCGAGCAGAAGCTGCGCAACTTCGACTACTACTACCCGCTGACCGTTCGTGACTCGTCGCTGTCGGCCTGCTGCGAGGCGGTCACCGCCGCCGAGGTCGGTTACCCCGATCTCGCCTACGACCTGCTCGCCGAGTCCGTGTTCACCGACCTGCACGACCTGCACAACAACGTCAGCAGTGGCCTGCACATCGCGGCTCTCGCCGGTGCCTGGACCGACTGCGTGGCGGGTTTCGGCGGTATGCGCGACTTCGGCGGGAACATCACGTTCGCACCGCGGCTCCCGAAGCGGTTGACCTACATGTCCTTCCGCATGATCATCCGGGACTCGAAGATCGTGGTGGCCGTCGACAAGGACAATGCGACGTACCGGTTGTTGTCGGGTCCGCCGATCGACCTGGCGCACCACGGCGAGAAGTTCACGCTCGAATCCGCGCCGATGACCATGCACATTCCGGAACTGGAATACCGCGAACCGCCGAAGGCCCCGCCGGGGTGCGAACCGTATCGCCGGGAGATCTAGCTCTCGGAGCTTGACCTTCTCACTGTGTCAAGCGCTCAGATGGGTGGCGAAGGAGGTGGTCGACGATGACCGACCAGACAACCCACGCGCCCGACCCTGCCCTGCTGGCGGCGCTTGCCGCCGACGACGCCTCGACGAGGCTGCGTGCCGCGATGGCGGCGGGCAGCAACCCCCATCCCGGCTACGCCGAGGAGCTGATCCGACGCTGCGGCGTCGAGCCGGATTTCTTCGTGCGGGACATGCTGACCTGGGCCCTCACGCGGTTGCCCGCCGATCTCACGGTTCCCGGACTCGTGACCGAGCTGGGGTCGGCGTCCCCACAGGCGCGGGCCCAGGCCCTGCACACCCTGTCGAAGATCGGGGATCGATCGGCGTGGACGTCGATCACTTTCGCGCTCCTGCACGACACGGACGACGAGGTGGCGCGCGCCGCGTGGCGGACCGCCGTCGGCCTGGTCCCGTCCGGGCGGGAGACCTGGCTCGCGAACGAACTGGCCGGCGAACTCGGTCGTGGGAGCACGGACGTGCAGCGGAGTCTCAGCCGTGCCCTGGCCGGGCTCGGAGGCTTCGCCGCCGGACCATTGACCGCCGCGAAGAGGCGCGGCGATCTGACGGTACGGGCACACGTGGCCGCCACCGAGCGGTTGATCGACGACCCGGACAGCGACTTCGCCGCTGCGTTGGAGTACGCGACACGGTTGGTGAACAGCGATGCCGCGGCTGAGGATTCGTCGGCGATCGGGCCAGAGGACGGTACGTAGCGGTGCTGATCGGCGAGGTGGCGCGGCATACCGGTCTGAGCAACCGGATGCTGCGCCACTATGACTCGCTCGGCCTCGGGC
>NZ_JAMBDT010000076.1:0-25123 GCF_025143765.1 Gordonia sp. p3-SID1431 | reverse complement strand
ACCGCCAACCTAAGAACATCCCGCACAGGGTGGGGACTTTCACCTGGCCACCAGCGGGGACATCAAACTGGCCGTTGACACTGCTAAGAGCTGATTGCTTCGCGACCTCGTCGTGCACCGCATATCGTTGTCCCGGTGACACTCATAATGGGCGCTGTCGCAGTTGGGCATGTCTTCCACGCGAGCGACAGACTGATCACCGTGCCTAAGTTCAGCAAGCGCGGTGGCAGTAGAGCCTGGGACATCGCAAGCAACAAGACCGTAATCGTGATCGGATCAGACTGTTGGCTAGTCCTCGGGTACACGGGGCTGGCGTACCTCGATGGCAAACCAACAGATCAGCTAATCGCGGAAGCGATAACTGGCGTGCCGGACCTGAGCTCAGGCGGCATGGTGGGATGGCACCTTCCACCCGCACAGCGGCACTATCGTGCGATCACCGATCGCGTCGAAGCATCGATGGCCGCAGCGTATACGCGTTTGCAAAGCGCCGAGCAAGACTTTCCAACGACCGTCCTCGGGGTCGGAATTCAACGAGCCCGTCCACGATTTCGTCAAGTGATGTTCGAGAGCGTCATTTCGAAGCACGGTGTGACACACAAGGAAATGATTCACCGCCATCAACCTAGGTTCGGGTCCCACGTAAACACGGTCGGTTCGGATAACTCAGCCATACATGCCTCATGTCGCGAGGCGCTGAGAAACTTCGGCGCCGAATCGCCCGAAGTGTTCCGGGACATCTTGATGGACACAGTTCAGGCTACGGGGTCACTTTCGGATGTCGTCGGCGAAGATGTCATGTCGGTGATGCTGGAGCCGATGGCGCGAAGAGTGTCTGTCGAGTTCCGGCAGGCGCCGTCGGGCTCATCCGTGCCACTCCCCTCGGGGAAGGGAGTGCCGACAGACTGGACAGATCACCCATGTGTCTACACGCCATTTCTGGTCGCTCCCGGGATGATATTTCGTCCCGCGGTCGCGTCTGTGGGAGGGTGGACTCTGCTGAATGATGAGGGCGACCCGCTGGCGTATGCAGTGGGCGGGCCAGGACTTACTCCGACCCCGGGCCGCGCTTACTATGGGTCCCACTCACGCATGAGGAAGCCGAGGTAGGTAGTCGCAGGTAGCTACACGGCAGTGACCTGCCCACAACGCCGGGAGATGCCACGGAGAACAACGCAGCCGCTACTTCGCGATGAACTCCGTGAGGTTACCTGTCCAGGTCGCTGATCCAAGACCAATTCCCACAGTGAGCGTCGCGGGATTGAGCTGTGCTGCGTCGACGTTGAACGTGTAACTGACGACCTTGCTCTGGCCTGGGACAATCACCCCGTTGATCTCGGGCAGGGTGTCCACCTCGGCTTCGGTGCCGTCGGGCCCGTACGACAGAGTGGGCGTGAGGATATTGTAATCCTCGATCGCCTCGGTGCCGGCCTTGTACCGCAACGCGATGATCGTCTGGGAACCCTGGGATTCGGCCGAATCGATCGTGACCTCTTTTCCATCCTGGCCCACTAACGTTTCGCCGAACGGCTTGATGATGGGTCCGTCGTTAGCGGTGGTCTCCGTCGGCGCCGAGGCCGTTTCGGACGTGGATGTCAGTGTTGCGTCAGCACCGTCTGTTGGGCGGTCGAACTCATCCGCCCCGCCACATGCGGTGATTCCACTAGCGAGCAGAACAGTGAGTAGCGCCGCGGCTGGTAGTCGTTTCATGCGCGGAGTCTATCGACGTTGGCGCGCCCACGCGGCGCCCTTGCCTGGGGAACCGTGCTGACCTCTGCTGCATCCAGACTGCGGGTTCTCGACGTCCTCCTATCGGTCATCACCTGCGTTTCTGCCGGGTGCTGCTGGTGCACACATCGCTAGAATGATGAAATACATTGCGCGGAAACAAAATTGAGCGCTGTGGTGACTTTGCAAGTTCAGAGCGGGTGAGACTCAGGAACATCACAAATCCGACGCACAGCGACCCGGCCACTGCGGAAACAATGAGAAGCCGCTCTCGGAGCCCATGACGAGGCACCCGCTCTGAACGTGAAGAATCACGTCGGGCCGCCCTCCATGAGCGGTGAGCGGGCCGGTTTCATCCGTTCGGGGTGTTCTAGCCGAGGCTGCCGAACAGTGGCGGTGAGGACTGAACCGTTACAGGAGTCGGCTCGGCAGTAGCGTCACTGCTGATGGCGTACTTCGTTCCCCACGCGCGACCGCCCGTTGTAGGAAAGCATGCCCAGTCGACGTTGTAGGCGCCGTCGGGCACACGCTGAAACCGCACCGCAGTGTCACCGGTGGAGACGGGGAAGGGGTCAGCTCGTCCCCCTTCCTCCAGTGCGTTGCCCATCCCCTTCGAGAACACAAAGGAGGGATCTCCTTCCGGGTTCCAATCCGGACTGGTGCCGAAGATGCCGCACTCGATCGGAGCCCCCGAGTTGTTGTGCAAGGTCACGGTCACGGTCGATCCCACAGAACCTGTCGAGATGTAGACATCGGTCGGTGCAGCCGAGGCGGCCCCCGGGGCGGCGAGCGCCGCCAGAGCCGCTGCGGCAAGGGAACTGAGAAACAGTCGGGTTCGCATACTGGCCATCTTCGCATCGCGGCGGAACTGTCTATCTGTCGGCCGTGTGGAGCTGCGTCATCGATAGATTCGTGTTGCCTCACGCAACAACACGCCGTGAACTTCCATGAAAACCCGTCAATCTCCGACACGACCCAAGTACATTTATCGCAGATCAGAGCTTGTTTCCGAAGATGTCAGCAGGGGTTCGATTCCCATAGCTCCACCGACAACCCGTTCCGGCGCTCGCCGGGGCGGGTTTTCTCGTACTCCATCCACTCGCTAACGGCCGCATCACCGCGGGCGTCGTTGTAGATTTCGCGCATGACCGCCGCGATGCTGACGTTCGCCGGAACGCTGCTCGTCGCGATGATCGGCGCGGTCATCGCGCGGCTCGACGCCAACGACCGGCACTAGAAGCTGTCGCAGAAGGTCGACATCCTGGCGAAGCTGCCGCACGACTCGGCGGCACATGCGCGGATGAGCGGAATCATCCTCGACGCCATCGACGAACTCGCGGAGTACGAACACCGGCGGCGGAGCGCGGTCTTCCAGCGTCGGGCACTCACCATGGCGTTGCTGGCCTGGCTCGTGGTGGTCGGCCTGCGCATCGCGGCCGAGCAATTCGACGTCGGACACTACGAGCAGATCATGCACTACGTCGCGGTCACGCTTCTCGTGCTGGGATTCGTGCTCGTCTTCGCCTCGGTGGTGGCCACCATCCGCGACATCCGGCACCGTGACGACGAGGAAGCCGCGTCCAACTGACGACGTTCCGCTCCCGGAAGCCGAGGTCTGTCGCGCTGGGATCTGCCATTTCACAGTGGGTCCTGTGAAACACACATCGTGCCCTGAGACGGTTTGTTAGTTTCCGTCCATGAGATCGCCGAGGATCGTGTGGGGCCTGGTCGTCGCCGTGATCGGGGTGCTGGTCGTGACCGTGGCACCGGCGCGCGCCGACCCGCTGCCCGTCACCTACAACTTCCTGGCCGGGATACCGAACGAGCTCGCGAACCCCGGGGATTCGCTTCCGGGGTCGAACGACTGGAACTGCAAGCCTTCGGCGCGTCATCCCAACCCGGTCATCCTCGTGCACGGGACCGGCGGATCGCAGCAGACCAACTGGGGCACCTACGTCCCCCTGCTGAAGAACGAGGGTTACTGCGTGTTCGCGTTGACCTACGGCGCGGTGAAGGGAACCCCGTGGCCGATCAGCGCGATCGGCGGCATGGGTGAGATGTCCGCCAGCGCAGCCCAGTTCGGTGCATTCGTGGACAAGGTCCGCCGGACGACCGGCGCGTCCAAGGTCGACATCGTGGGCCACTCCCAGGGGACGGTGGTGCCCGCGTACTACGCGAAGTACCTCGGCGGACGGGACGCCATCGACAACTATGTGTCGCTGGCGCCGGCGTGGCGGGGCTCCGGGGTCGGCGGGAACGACGTGATCATGCCGATCGTCCGGTCTCTCGGGTTGCGGCCCGAGCAGGTGCCGTTCTGTCAGGCCTGCGCCCAGCTCGATCCCGGCGCGGCGGTGCTGCGCAAGATCGCCGCCGGGGGCTACTACCTGCCGTCGATCCGGTACACCAATATCGCCACCCGCTACGACGAGCTCGTGGTGCCGTACACGCTGGGATTGCCACCGGGCGGATCGAACGTGCGCAACATCGTTGTGCAGGACGGGTGTTCGGTCGACTACACCGAGCATGCCGGGATCGCCGGGTCGCGTCGCGCGGCGTTCTTCGTGCTCAACGCGCTCGACCCGGCGAATCCACGACCGGTTCCGTGCGATCGCGCCGCACCCATCACCGGGAGCCCGTTCTGAACGTGAGCAGGCGACGTCTAGGTGGTGGCCGTCGGCGGGTGCGGGCCGGCGTCGTGGCCATGTCGTGCGCCGCGATGCTGCTCGCGATCTGCGGTCTCGGCGGTGTCGGAACCGCGTCGGCGTCCGTTCCGCCGCTCGGCCCCGCCTTCGAGTTCGGCGTCGCCCAGTCCGGTTTCCAGTCCGAGGGATACAACCGTGACTCCAACTGGGTCCGTTACGGAAACCAGGGCCGGGTCGCCCACCGTGTCGGCAACGCCGTCGACTTCCACCATCGCTACGCCGAGGACATCGCCCGCGCAAAAGGTCTGGGCGTCGGCATCTATCGGACTTCGGTCGAGTGGTCGCGGGTGGAACCGTCACGCGGCCGGGATGATCCGGCCGGCTGGGCGTTCTACGATCGGGTGATCCGCGCGGTCGTCGACGCCGGGATGCGACCCATGATCACCCTCAACCACTGGGTGCACCCGGGCTGGGCGGTCGACCTCGGCGGTTGGAACCGTCCGCAGATGTCCGCAGACCTCGTGCGTTTCGCCGAGCGGGTGGTCGACCGGTACTCCTGGGCCGACCCGCTGTGGATCACCTTCAACGAACCCACCGAATACGTTCGGCGCGAACTGATGTACGGGGGAGTGGCACCGCAGAACGTGGGTCTCATGGCCGACGGGATCGTCGCCGCGCACCGGGCGGTCCACCGATACATCCACCGCGTGCAGCCGGGCGCCCAGGTGTCGTCGAACATGGCGTACTACCCGATCGCCGGCCTGCAGACATGGCTGGAATCGGTCTTCCCGCAGCGAATGCGCGACACGCTCGACTTCGTGGGCGTCGACCACTACTACTCGTTCTCGGTCACCGACGCCTCCGTCGCCAACGGTGCCTCCGGTGAGTTCTGGAAGAGCTCGCAGGCACCGGAGAGCATCTACTACGTGCTACGTCATGTCGCGCAACAGTTCCCGGGTAAGCAGATCCGGGTGATCGAGAACGGACTGGCCACCGACCCGCAGGGCCGGCGGCCCGACGGTTACCGCCGGGCCGATCACCTTCGCGACACCGTCTACTGGTTGCAGCGCGCCCGACAGGACGGCATCGACGTGGCGTCCTACAACTACTGGAGTCTCACCGACAACTACGAATGGGGCGACTTCGATTCGCGCTTCGGTCTGTACACCGTCGATGCGGAGCGTGACCCGACTCTGACCCGTCACCCGACCGATGCAGTCGCCGCCTACCGTGAGATCACTCGCGACAACGGCGTTCGCCCGGGGTACCGCCCGACGCGGATGCCGGTGACGTGTTCACTCGTGGCGGTGCCGGACAGTTGCGCGAATCCGGCTGTCGTGCGGTGACTTTCTCGCCGACACTCACGCGACGCCGAGGGCCCGCAGGCCGGCGGCGGTGGCCGCGGCGAGGATGACCACGACCGCGAGGGGCGCCCTCAACAGCGCCGCGATCACCCCGACCGTCACGCCGGCGGGCCGCGCCCAGCCGGCGAAGTCGTGGTCGATGAAGAAAGCGCCGGTCAGCGCGACGGCGACGAGCAGGACCACGGTCGCCCGATCCAACAGCTTCTCGACCGCGTCCGAGACCGAGATGCGTTTTCGCAGAACGGGTCCGGCGGCGCGCATCGCATAGGTGCCGAGCGCGAGAACCGTGATGCCGACGGCGAGGGAGATGCCGGTGCTCATCGACAGCCCGGAGCGCTGTTGTGCTGGAGCGCCTCTCGCGACGATGCGGTCTCGTTCACGGTGTCCGTCCTCGTGCCGGGTAGGGCCGGTGCGCTCGGTGGGGTCCGCCGAAGCCGGCGGAGTGACTCCACGGCGGCGAAGCCCACAAGCGCTCCCATGATGGGCAACCCGGCCGGTAGGAACGGCGTCGAGGCCACGGCCACCGCCGCGCCGATCGTCACGGCTGCCCAGGTGGCGCCGTCGCGCAGGGCCGGGATGGCCAGCGCGGCGAGCAGAGCGGGGAAGGCGGCGTCGAGCCCGAGGCTCGCGGGATCGGCGACCACACCGCCGAGCGTGGCACCCAGTGCTGCGCCGACGGGCCACGAGACCAGAACGCCGAGTCCGCACAACAGGAAGGCGGCCCGTGCCCGACGCGGGTCGGATTCGGCGGTCGCCAGCGCGGCCGTCTCGTCGTTGATGAGGTGGGCGCCGAGGACGATCTCGGGGGTGCCGCGCAGGTGCTTCCCGACGGCGAGGCCGTACCCGAAGTTGCGGGTGTTGACCAACAAACCCGCCAGTGCGGCGAGGATCGGCGCGCCGCCGGCGGCCAGGATGCCGACGAAGACGAACTCCGACGATCCGGCGAGGACGACCGTGGCGATCACAACGATCTGCCAGAGGGCGAGACCCGCGCCGTGCGCGGCCACCCCGTACGACGTCCCGATGACCAGAACCGACAGGGACATCACCACGACGGCGCGCAAAGTCGCCGTGTCGAGTGTTCTCCAAGCCGAACGCATGACTATCATAGTGAACAAGAGAAGTGTGTTCGTCAAGATGGACGATCGGACGGTTTGATGAACGAGGCTCGGTCGGTGAACCCCAAAGAGCTGGTCGCCGCGTCGTTGAAGAGGGAACGCACACGAGCGGGTCTGTCGCTGACCGAGCTCGCGCGTCGTGCCGGGATCGGGAAGTCGACGTTGTCCCAGCTCGAATCGGGGGAGGGGAACCCCAGTGTCGAGACGCTGTGGGCGCTCTCCACGGCGCTCGGTGTGCAGTTCTCGGCGTTGCTGGACTCGCCCACGCCAACCGTCGAGGTCATCCGGTTCGGTGAGGGGCCCGTGATCCCCGCCGCGGACGCCGACTACTCGGCAACCCTGTTGTCCACCGCGTCGCCGGGGTCGCGGCGCGACATGTATGTCATCCGCGCCGAACCGGGCAAGCCGAGGGTGTCGGCACCACATGCGCGCGGGATCATCGAACACGTCGTGATCAGTTGCGGCCGAGCGCGTCTCGGACCCACCGAGGCCACCGAGGTGCTGTCGGCCGGTGACTACATCTCGTATCCCGGCGATGTCGAGCACGTCTTCGACGCGCTCGAGCCCGGCACTGTTGCCGTGATGCTCAGTGAGGCGTTCTGAGGTTGCGGGACACAACCTTTCAAGTTCGTGCAGGCCCGGGAAGCGCCGCTGAAACCGCCCTCGGGCGGCGCAGCGTCGACCGCGTGCCGTCGGAAGCACCGTCCTGGGCGGTCTTCGGTCGGATTTTCGACGACCCTGCCGGTGTGGGCGAAACGCGACGTGCATCACAGCGATTCGCGGTATCGATCACCGACGCGTACTGTTGCCAGAAGTGATGCGCCCGTACAGGCCGCGTCTAGCGTCGTAGAACGCCTCTCTCGCAGGTCCGGGCATCCGACACCGGTCGGCCACCTGCCATTGACTTCATACGGCGAACGAGCTCGCGCACCCGCGTGTTCGCCACCGGCACCGCCCCTGCACGTCAGTCGTGCTGTGCGCGTGCCAAGCACAGGAAGAAACCTGCACACCACATGACTGCTGTCCTCGAAAACCCGGCCACCTCCACCGATGCTGCTGCGTCGGCGCCTGGTGTGTCGTTCGAATCCCTCGGTGTCCCAGCCGAACTCGTCAAGGTTCTCGCCTCTCAGGGCAAGACCGACGCCTTCCCGATCCAGAAGGACACCCTCCCCGACACCCTTGACGGCAAGGACGTCCTGGGCCGCGGCAAGACCGGCTCGGGCAAGACCCTCGCCTTCTCCATCCCGCTCGTCGCCGGCCTGGCCGAGATGCAGGTCAAGCGCTACGTGGGGGCACCCACGGGGCTGATCCTGGCGCCGACCCGCGAACTCGCGACCCAGATCGCCGCGGTCGTCGAGCCGCTCGCCGCCTCCGTGGGACTCACCGTCACCACCGTGTTCGGCGGCGTCAAGCAGACCCGCCAGGAGCAGGCGTTCCGGCGCGGTGTCGACATCGTCGTCGCGTGTCCCGGACGTCTCGAGGACCTGATGCGTCAGGGCATCGTCCGGCTCGACGAGGTCGAGATCACCGTGATCGACGAGGCCGACCACATGGCCGACCTCGGCTTCCTGCCGGTCGTGACCAAGATCCTCGCCGCGACCCCCGCCGACGGTCAGCGGATGCTGTTCTCGGCGACGCTGGACAACGGCGTCGACAAGCTCGCCAAGCGGTTCCTCGACAACCCGGTGCTCCACTCGGTGGATTCGGCGGAGTCGCCGGTGGCCGCGATGACCCACCACGTCTTCGAGGTCTCCTCGGCAGACAAGCAGGATCTCGTCGCCGAGCTCGCCTCCGGCACCGGTCGACGCATACTGTTCATGCGCACCAAGCACCAGGCCAAGAAGCTCGCCAAGAAGCTGACCGAGGCCGGGATCCCGGCCGTCGACCTGCACGGCAATCTCAGCCAGGCGCAGCGCGACCGCAACCTGGCCGCATTCGGCGAGGGTGACGTCCGCGTCCTCGTCGCCACGGACGTCGCCGCCCGTGGCGTGCACGTCGACGGCATCGAACTCGTCGTGCATGTCGATCCGCCGGCCGAGCACAAGGCGTACCTGCACCGCTCGGGCCGCACCGCCCGTGCCGGGTCGGCCGGCGACGTCGTGACCGTCTGCCTGCACGAGCAGCGTCGTGAGGTCGCACAGCTACTGCGCAAGGCCAAGATCAAGGTGACACCCATCGCTGTCGACGCATCGTCGGCAGCCGTCGACGAACTCGTCGGCGAGCGCGCCCCCCGCGTGTCCGCGGCGGCACGCGCAGCCGCCGAGGCCGCTCGTGGTGGCGGTGCACAGGGCGGCCGGTCCCAAGGAGGTCGTTCCCAGGGCGGCCGTGCGCAGGGGAGTCGACGCGGCGGTCGTGGTCGAGGCCAGGGCGGCAACGGCGGCGCTCGTGGCGAGAGCCGGAGCGCCGGAACCGGCGGCGGCCGGAACGCCACCGGCGGTGACTCGCGCGGCACTCGCGGCGAGGGCCGCGGCCGTCCGGCTCGGAGCGACTCGCGCGCGGGCGGTTCGCGCTCGTCGGACGCGCGCACCGGAGGCCAGGGACGCGGCGCCGGGCAGTCGCGTGGCGGCGACCAGCAGCGGGCGGGCGCCCGCGGGCAGGGACGCCGGGCGAGCCGTCCGGCGGGTTCGCCGACCGGTCGCTGACCGGGCCTCACCCGCGAAAGACAACTGAAGAACGATGTCGAGCCTCGAGGGGCCGGTGACCACGGTTGCCGCCCTTCGAGGCTCGTCGCTTTCGCTCCTCGCACCTCAGGGGGCAGGGGCGCTCGACGTTATTGCGCGCCCGGAGTATCTGAGGCCTGGCGGCGCCGTTGTGGACTACGAAAGAACACCCGTGAGCGTCCAGATTCATGCTCCCTGAGGTGCGAGCGAAGCGAGCCACGAAGGGCGAGGTGCAACGCTCGCCAGCCCTTCGTGGCTCGTCGGTATCGCTCCTCACACCTCAGGGAGCAAGGGTTATGTGCTTCTTTCGGAACAGGGAGCGGGGTTGGTCGCGCGCTCTGCAGCGGGGCGATCAGGCAGGCAGGAACCGCTGGGCGAGTCGCGGCGCGAGCCACGGCCGGGCACCCCAGGCGATGCCCTTCCCGGTGAGGCCGACCCACCCCGGGGACAGGCGACCGTAACCGGCGAGGAGAGCGGTCGCGGGGTCCACGCTGATGTGGACATCGGGCCGGCGTGGCTCCGGCGGATCGATGTGCAGCTCGCCGTCGGTGAACTGGTAGACGTGCCGTTCGCCGCACCCGCGGAGCCGGATGTCGTAGGTTCCGGAGTGCCCGGCGGCGTGCACCGGATCGACCCAACTGGGCAGGATGTGTTGGCGTGCCCGGATGATCATCAGCACCACGTCCGGTTCGACCCACCAGCGGGCCCCGACAGCGCGTGCGATGTCGCGGGCGTGCACCACGAACTCGCCGATCAGCAGGCCGAGAGCGGCGTCGGCCCGGATGACGCGGTCGCCGTCGAAGTGCATCTTCGGGACCTGCGCGTGGAAATGCGACACCTCGTCGACGAGTTCGCGGAGGTCGTCGGTCAATCGTCGGCAGAGCACTGTCACGTCGCGCGTCGGCAAGTTGGCGATCTGTTTGGCATTGAAGTCGGGTACGTCGACCGCCGAACAGCACCACTCACCTTCGCCGCGCGCGAGTTCGAGAAAGCGCGACGGCGCCATCGCGACATGGCCGACACAATCGGTCAACGTCCAGGCGGGGGTGTCGGGGAGCCGGGTGTCGGGGTCGCCGACACCGAGCACGAGATCGGTGAACCGATCCGCAGTCGTGAGCGCGGCGTCGATGTAGTCAAACCTCGAGAACATCCCCGTCGCGCGTGGTTCCTCCCCCCACATGGGGCACGAGATTACCCCGGCCCGTTGCGACGTGCGACACATTCCGTGCCAACACGTCGAACCTGTGGACAGATGTGCAAGGTGCGCAACATTATTCACAAACGCGCACGATGATTCTCAGTCACGTGACACCGCCGGGGCGGCTTCGCCGAGCCGTACGCAGACGACGCCGAGCACGATGAGCAGGCCGCCGGCGAGTTGGATCGGTGCCGGCAGTTCGTCGAGCACGAGCCAGGCGAAGACCACCGCGAACAGCACCTCGGACAACGCCACGAAGGACATCACCCGGGCCCCGAGCAGCCGGCCGCCTGCGATGCCGAAGCCGTAGGCCATGGCGGCCGAGACCACTCCCAGCAGCACGAGCGGGATCCACCAGGCCACCTCGAGCGCACCGACCTCGACCGGGTCCGTGGTCATGGTCATCGGCAGGATCCCGGTCAGCCCCGCGACGACGAGGGCCAGTGCGCCGATGAGCAGGCCACCCGCGGCCAGGCTCAGGGGCGGCCAGCCCGTGCGGTCGTCGGCGGAGATCACGAAGTAGGCGGCGGCCCCGACCATCGCGGCGAGCGCCCACAGCACCCCGATCGCGCTGATCGGGACGTCGCCGGTGAGGTCGAGGACGAGCGCGAGTCCCCCGATCGCGAGTGCCGCGCCGAGCACGGTGACGCGACCCGGACGCTGACCGTGGCGCAGCCACATCCACACCAGCACGGCGACCGGGGCGGTGTATTCGATGAGCAGCGCGACGCCGACCTGCAGGTAGGTCACGGCATAGAAGTAGGCCAGCTGACAGCCGGCCACCGCGAGGAGTCCGTAGGCGACGAGCACCGTCCAGGACCGTCGGCCCGGCTGCTCGGGCAGCGGCTGCCGACGGTCGCGAAAGGCGAGGAAGCCGGGAATGGCCAGGACCAGACCGCCTAGTGCGATGCGGACGGTGACGGTCGCACCGGCCGTCCATCCCGCCTCGATCATGGCCCGGGCGAGCACCCCCGAGATGCCGAAACAGGCCGACGAGATCAGCGCGAGTGTGAGACCCAGCGCGGGTCGCGAGAGCGGCGCAGTGCGGTCCGCGGTCCTCACGGATTCTTGGCGGCGACGATGGCCGAGCGAACGGCCTCCCGGCATTCCGTGCCCGCCGGCTCACCCGTTCCGAGGTAGAAGCTGCCTGGGCGCCCTTCATGACCGGCGAAGCCGGTCACCGAGAATCCGTCGGATTCCGGGACATACGGGGTCGACGACATCGACGCGGCGGCGAGCGGACACGACAGCGCCGACACCCCACGTTCGGCCCCGGACACCACGACGATCAGGTGGGTCGGATGCAGCACGATGAGCGTCTGGTGCTCGGAATCGGGGTCGACGGGGTTGCTGCGTCGTCCGAAGAGCTTGCCGAAGAACGTGGTCGACGGTGGGTTGATGCTCCGGGTGATCCACGCCGGCAGGTCGTCGGTGACGGTGAGCTGTGTCGAGTCGGCATGGTCGCGCAGCGTGGCGGCGACGTCGGCGGGTAGATCGGACAGATCGGCGCGCACGGTGGTGCGCTGGTACGCGGGGAGCCCCATGGCTGAAATCTAGCGCAGCAGTCCGTCAATCGAGGCCGGCGACGGACGACGCGACGCCGAGGCGTCGGCCGAGCAACCGACGGCGACGCGGTGCCGAGGCCTCGGTCGCGTTCGACTCGAGGTCGTCGAGCAATGAGGCGACGGTCTGCGCCGAGTCGGTCTTGTTGGTGCCGATGAAGCCCGACGGACCGCGCTTGATCCAACCGGTCACATACATCCCGGGTACGGGCTCGGTCCCGTCGAGCACGCGGCCGTCGAGGTGCGGGATGATCCCGGCCGCGTCGTCGAACGGGAGACCCGGGACCGCGACACCGCGGTAACCGACCGAGGTGAGGACGAGCCCGGTTTCGAGCCCCACCGTCTCGCCGGTGGGTTCGATGCCGACCGCGGCTCCGGAGTCGTCGACGACCGGACGGTTGCGGCCGGCGGTCAACGTGCGCGCGCGGCCGTCCGCACCGGCGGTCACCTCCATCGGAGAGGCGAAGAACGCCAATCGGATTCGACGGCCCTCGGGTTCGGGGCGGGCGGCGCACTCGGCCAGGAGATCGAGCTTGGCACGAGTCGTGGTGTCCAGGTCGGCGGGTGCGGGCAGCGCTTCGAGGTCGGCGGCGTCGACGGTGACCGGGACCCCCGAATCGACCAGTCCGATGAGTTCGGGCAGGGTGAAGGCCGCGTGCGCGGGTCCGCGGCGGCCCATCACCACCACCTCGCGGACCGATGAGGACCGCAGCTTCGCCAGTGCCGGACCGGAGATGTCGGTGGCGGCGAGGGTGCCCGGGTCGGCGACGAGGATGCGTGCGACGTCGAGGGCGACGTTGCCGTTGCCCACGACCACGACGCGCTCGGTGTCGAGATCGACGTCGAGGTCGGCGAAGTCGGGATGGCCGTTGTACCAACCCACGAAGGATGTCGCGCTGGACACTCCGGGGAGATCGAATCCCGGCAGCGCGAGTTGCCGGTCGGTGGGTGCCCCGCCCGCCCAGATCACGCCCTGGTGACGGGCGCGCAGGTCGGCCAGGGTGAGGTCCCGCCCGACCTCGGTGTTCAGCAGGATCTCCAGTCGGGGGTTGCGCGCGATGTCGTCGAACAGCTCCATCACCTTGCGGGTGTGCAGGTGATCGGGCGCGACGCCGAACCGTGCCAGCCCGAACGGCCGGTCGAGACGTTCGTACATGGTGACCGAGACCTGTGGCTGCCGCAGCAGCTCGTCGGCCGCGTACATCGCCGACGGGCCCGAACCCACGATGCCGATCGAGATCGAGGTGTCGACGGCCAGCTGCCGCGGACGATCGATGGGCGCGAGGGGTAGCCGACGGGCCGGGTCGACGGGGAAGCGCGCGGCTCCGTCGGCCGGATCGTGGTACTGGGTCGCGTTGACCTCGACGAACCGTTCCTGCCCAGCCGGCAGGCGATGTCCCGGGACGATGGCGCCGACCGGGCACGCACTGACACATGCGCCGCAGTCGACGCAGGTCGCGGGATCGATGTACAGCATCTCGGCGATGCCGAAATCGGGCTCTTCAGGCGTGGGGTGGATGCAGTTGACGGGACATGCGTACACGCACGACGCGTCGCCGCAGCACGCCTGGGTGACGACGTGGGGCATGGTCTCGGGTTCTACCTGCGTTCGGGGTTCGGGTTCAGGCCGCGGTGTAGGTGGGCTCGCTGCGGAACCGTGACGGGCGGCCGCTGATGCCGAGCGCGCGCCACAGCAGGCGCGAGACCGGGTTCATCAGTCCGCTCTGCTCGCCGAGCATGCGGACGTCACCGAAGACGTTGCGCAGGAACCGCTTCGACTCCGGCGACCGCCAGAAGATGTCCTTCATGACCGCGTCGGGCACGTCGAACCGCTTGGCGAAGCTCCGCGGGGGCACCACGATGGCGCCGCAGAGGATGCGCATGGTCAGCGGGAGCATCAGCGACAACAGGAAACGCTGGACGCGTCCGCGCTGCGGCACCTGCTCGCGGATCAGGTGGTGGGCGAAGGAGATGTGGCGTGCTTCCTCGGCGACGTGCAGCTGCATCACCGCGGCCATCGTCGGGTGCAGGCTCGCGCGGGTGCGCAGGAAGTCCTTCTGGATGTGGTCGATCGGCTCCTCGCCGCCGAGCACACCGAAGAAGAAGACGGTGGGGAAGACCGTCGAGACCAGCGGAACGAGAGGAGAGATGAGGCGATAGCCCAGCTTGGCCCCGGGAACGTCCATGCCGGTTCGGTTGACGAACTCCTGGAACATCAGGGTGTGGTTGCACTCCTCCTTGGATTCGTGCGTGGTGTAGCGGAATTCGCGGGCACCGTTGGGGAGTTTGAAGCTGTACTGCATCAGGCCGCGGATCAGGACCGACTCGAACTGCAGGCCGACCTTGGCGACATTGGCCTGGCGCCACATGCCGATCTCGATCTGCTTCTCCTGCGGCAACTGCTGGTACCACGGGTGGCGGCCGATCGGGTCGACCTCGTAGGACAGAATCCACCGCGGATCGTTCTCGACGATCGCCATGTCCGGCGCGTCCCAGTCGATGTCGACGTACGGGTCGAAGTTGCGATGGACCGATGCCGCGGACAGGTCGTCGAGGACCTGGTCGTAATCGTGGTCGCTGCCGGACTTGTCGTGCTGCGGCACGTAGCGGGCGGGGGCCTCGTGCTCCCGGTCGGTCGGGGTCAGTGCTTTCGTCATCGTCGCATCCCTTCGGGGTGGGCGGCTCGGCCGGTGAAACAGACCACAGCGGATGACTCGAACGTATTTCGACGGGCCGCTATTTGTCAACACTCGATGTCACGTTCGATACCGGCACAATGCACCGGTGCGTTCACCGGCAAGCCTGCCCGACTCCGCGCAGTTCAGGGGCTGACCTGGTGCGACGGGTGTAATTCGTTCGGGTTATATAACCCCGTCGCGAGCATCGCCGCGGGTTAGAGTTACCGCACCATCCGTGCCCGCGTCTGCTCACCTGGAGGAGCGATGTCCCGTCGTGTTCCGCACGCGTCCCGGCATTCTCGGGGCGCGACGCATGCCGCCCGCGTCGGTCGACGCGGCCTGCCGGCGGTACCACGCACCCGGGTCCGGTCGTGACCCAGCCGCCGCACGGTCCGACGCGTGTCGTCCCCGACCCCGGCGGGCCCCTGCCGGGCGCACCGGGTCCGCGGCCACCGGGGCCCGCCCCGCGTCGCCCGGGACCCCCACCGCCCGTTCCGCCTCGTCCCGGACCGATGCCCGGCCAGGCGCCCCCCGCGCCGCGGCCGGGCCCTGGGCCTGTTCCGGCGCCCGGACGAGGCGCTCCCGGGCCCGCGGGCGCCGTCGGCGATCTGACACCGGGGCTGGTCGACACCGACATCTGGACCGATGCGATGGTCGAGGCCGCGGGCATCCCGATCGTCGACGTCCCGTTCGTCACGGTCGGCTCGGGCATCGGGTCATTCGTGACCGTCGACTATCTGCGCATCTGCGGGGTGCCGCTCGACCGGATCGCGGTGCTCGGCCCCCAGGACGTGCCCTGGCACAGCTACGAGTACCTGACCCGGGTGTCGCAGATCCCGCGCACGGAGCGCCTGCGTTCGGATTCGGCGTCGACCCCGGACAACATCTGGGGTTTCCCGTCGTACGCGGTGCGGGAGGCCTGGGCGGACAAGAAGCTCAAGCCGCTGTGGAATGTGCTGGTGGAGCCCGTCTTCGCGAACTTCTACACGCCGAGGGCCGGGCAGGCGTTCGAGTCGATGCAGAAGGAATGCGAGCGGATCGGCTACCTGAAGTGCCTGCACCGTGGTCAGGTCCGGATGATCCGACGCCGCGCCGCCGGTGGCTACTTCACGATTCTCACACCGCCGCAGGGGACTTCGCCCACCAAGCGGGTGGCCTTCCGCAGCCAGTGGGTGCATGTCGCGATCGGATACCCGGGGATCAAGCTCCTGCCCGATCTCCAGGCGTTCCGCGAGACCTACCGCGACGCCAGCAAGGTCGTCAACGCCTACGAGTCGCACGAGCACATCTACCAGTCGCTGCAACGCAAACCCGGCACCGTGGTGATCCGCGGTGCGGGGATCGTCGCGTCGCGGGTCCTGCAGCGGCTCATCGACGATCGCGACGCGTACGGGCTCCAGACGCAGATCGTGCACCTCTTCCGCACGTACTACGACAAACCCCACGGCCCACACATCTTCATGCGGCGCAAGGGCAAAGACGGTTGGGCCTACCAGGGCTTCAACTATCCGAAGTCGGTCTGGGGCGGGCAGCTCAAGGCCCGCATGCGCAAGCTCGAGGGACACGAGCGCGCGGAGGCGTACAAGCAGATGGGCGGGACGAACACCCCTGTCCGCGACGACTGGCAGGAGCAGTTGGCCCGTGGGCGGCGCGAGGGCTGGTACCGCGTCGCCGTCGGCAGGGCGGAGAGTCTGCTGCCGGCTGCGGGCGGGCAGGGGGTGGTGACCACCGTGCGGGTCGACCCGCATGCACCGATCCAACAGGACCACCGGCCCGACGGCACCTTCGAGATCTACGCCGACTACGTGATCGACTGCACCGGACTCGAAGCCGACGTCCGCGAGCACCGCCTGCTGCGTGATCTGCTGGATCACACCGGCGCCGGCATCAACCCGGTCGGCCGCATGGACGTCGAACGCGACTTCGAGCTTAAGGGGACACGCAGCGGAAACGGCAAGCTGTACGCCTCGGGCAGCGCGACGCTCGGCGGTTACTTTCCCGGCGTCGACACCTTCCTCGGTCTGCAGATCGCCGCCCTCGAGATCGTCGACGACCTTGCCCGACAGGGGTTCTGTCGACGACTGACGCCCTGGCGATCGACCGCCCAGTGGTGGCGCTGGATGAACAACAAGGGAGTCGACTGACATGTTGCCCACCCTGTGGGGGCGAATCCAGACCCGCGTGCTGGTGCTCGGCATCCTCGGCGGCCTGTGGACCATCGTGCTCGTCCCGTTCCTGTGGCTCATCTCCTCGGGGGACCCGTCGATCCTCGACGTCTACCGGGCCGCCTTCACCGTGCTCGTCACCGTCATCGTCCTCGGGGTGCTCTGGGAATTCCTGTACCACTTCCTGCAGCAGTTCCGCTGGGAGAAGGACTGGCCGACCCTTTTCGGGCTCCTCACGGCGATCAACGAGGGCATCCTGGTGTGGATCGTGATCGACGGCACCGGACTGATCCCGGAGTCGCTGCAACCGTCGCCCGTCGTGTTCACCGTCCAGTTCGTCACCACCTGGTTGCTGGTGTGGGTGGCGGTCAACGGTCCACTACGCGCCGTCTTCCCCCACTGGCGGTTCCAGGGAGGACGATTCCTGTGACCGGTCCGGGCGACATCCCGAGCGTCACGCCGACGGTGACGCTGATCCCCGGGGCGGGGATCGTGATCCGCACCCCGGCGTTTCTGTGCCTGACGAACGACGCGGTGCCCGCGTCCTTCCTCACCGATCTGCTCGACATCGAATCTGCGGTGGTCGTGCCGGATTCGGCACCGCGGCGGGGCCGGCACCTGGTACGGGCGCTGGCTCAGCTGGTGGTCACCGCCGACGACCCGGTCGACATCGCCTTCGCGGCTCCCGACAATGCCGGCATCGCGATCTTCCTCTCGGGCCGGGTGTACGGGGAGACCGACGGCAAGCGGATCGAGCCGCCCGCGGGCGATTCCTATGACCGCGCCGTGCCGTGGCCGTTCGAGGGTCTCGGGCTCTACCTCGCCGGCACGAAGCCCGCGGAGGTCGGTGACGAGCGCTTCGACCTGGTCCAGGGCACAGTGCCCGCCGCAGGCGCACTGCTGCACACCCCACTGGGGTTGCGCGGCACCGAATTCCACTCCCTGGCCGACCGCCCGCCGCAGCCGCGGCCGGAATCGGCGGCGGCGCGGCCGGAACCGGCCGTCGAACCGTCCCGACCCGAGCCGGACGCGGGTCCACCGACCGAGGCCCTGGACGATCTCGACAAGCCGGCACCCGGGGCGCCGGAACCTCCGGCGCCCGAGCCCATCCGGAAACCGTCACCCTTCGACGATCTGCCGGTGGGGCCGGACCCGATGGGCACGACCGAGCGGATGGCGCCCGGCGCCGATGGTGGTACCGACCTGCCGGCACCCGATCCGCTGCCGTTCACCTCGACTCCGCTGGGCGGCCCGTTCGGGTCGGAACCGTTGTCCCCGAACGTCTCCCACTCAATCGAGCGGCCGCCGCGGGACGCCACCCCGCCGAGCGGCCGGCCCCGCGTCGAGCCGGCTCCCGCACCGAATCCGTTCGCCGAACCGCTCGAACCGCGCGCGCCGCTGCCCAAGGAGGAGCACCAGAAGCCCGCGACCGAGGTCGTCAAGATCGAGGCGTCGCGGGCCATGGTGCACGGCATCCGTTGTTCACGAGGCCATCTGAACCATCCGCAGTCGTGGCTGTGCGGGGTCTGCGGAATCCGGATGGACCAGTTGACGACGTTCCTCGTCGAGGGGGAGCGGCCCCCGCTGGGCTGGTTGCTGCTCGACAACGGGTTCACCTTCCTCCTCGACGAGGACCTGGTGATCGGCCGGGAACCGGGCTCGGCCGGCGGTGGACCGGCGGGTTCGCCCAAACCGATTCGCGTGCAGGACGAGACAGGTCAGCTCTCGCGCCGCCACGTGGAGATCCGGCTGGTGGAGTGGACGGTGCAGCTGGTCGACCTCGGGTCGGCGAACGGCACCTTCGTCGCCGATCCGAGCAGCGGCAACCGGGAGACCCGGCTGCTCCCGCATCGTGCCCACGTGCTGGTGCCGGGGTCGCATGTCCGGATCGGGGGGCGCCACTTCATCTTCGAGTCACACCACGCCCGTATCTGAGAACGGATCCGAGGTCATGGACAAACACACGGTCGCCTTCCTGCTGCTCGACGTCGCGATCGTCATCGCCGCCGCCCGGGTGGGTGGGATGATCGCGCGCGCCTGCCGTCAGCCGGCCGTGGTGGGCGAGATCGCCGCCGGGATCGCGTTGGGTCCCAGCCTGCTCGGGCTCCTGCCCGGCAATCCCGACCAGTGGCTCTTCCCCGACGACGTCCGGCCGCTGCTCGGTGCGCTGGCCCAGATCGGCCTCGTCCTCTTCATGTTCATCGTCGGCCTCGAACTGGACATGCGGCTGACCAAAGGGCGTGAACGCGCGGCGGCCAGCATCTCGGCATTCTCGATCGCGCTGCCGTTCGCCCTCGGCGCAGCCCTCGGCCTGCTGCTCTATCCCTCGCACGACATGGTCGGGGGAATGGAGATCGAGCGGCTGGGGATGGTGCTGTTCATGGGTGTCGCGATGTCCATCACCGCCTTCCCGGTACTGGCGCGGATCCTCACCGACCGCGGGATGATGAGAACGATTCCCGGGGTGTTCAGCCTGGCCGCGGCCGCCATCGACGACATCCTCGCCTGGACACTGCTGGCGTTCATCATCGCCATCATCCAGGGCGGCAGTCCGCTCGAGGTCGCCAAGATCGTCGGACTCACGCTCGTCTACGCCGCGGTGATGTTCGGTGTCGTCCGTCCACTGCTGGCGAAGCTGATCGCCTGGCGCGACAGCGCCGGCCGGCTCACGCCGGACATCCTGGCGGTCATCCTGATCGGACTCTTCCTGTCGGCGACGGCCACCGACGTCATCGGCATCCATCAGATCTTCGGCGCCTTCGTGTTCGGCGCGGTGATGCCGAAGGTGGGAGCCGAACAGCTGCACCGGGAGATTCTCGAACGGCTCGAGCAGGCGAGCGTGCTGCTCCTGCTGCCGATGTTCTTCGTCGTCACCGGCCTCAACGTCGACCTCACCCAGATCGGCGTCGCGGGCATGGGGCAGCTGCTGCTGGTCCTGCTCGTCGCGATCGCGGGCAAGTTCCTCGGCGCCTATGCGGGCGCGCGGGCGAGCGCCATCCCCACCAGACAGAGCGCGGCCATCGCGGTGCTCATGAACACGCGGGGACTCACCGAGCTGGTGATCCTGGCCGCGGGGCGCGAACTCGGTGTGCTGAGTGACGAACTGTTCGCGATGCTCGTGGTGATGGCGCTCGTGACCACGATCCTGACCGAACCCCTGCTGCGCGTGGTGTATCCGGACAAGGTGGTGGCCAATGACATCGCCGCCGCCGAACGTCGCGCCCTGGCCACCGCCACTGCCCCGCGGGTTCTGGTGCTGATGCGTGATCCCGTCGGGACGACCGCCGACCTGCGGGCGCGGCATCGGCGAATGCTGTACTGCACCACGGGATTCGACGTCGTCCTGGCCGGGTTGCTCACCGCCCCGGACCGGTCCGTGCGTCCGCTCGAGGTCGGGATTCCGGTCGTACCGGACTTCGCGGCGATCGCATCGGCCGTCGAGCGCCTCAACGAGCTGGGCTCGTCGCTGACCGGCGCGGGTGCGGTGTCGGTGCTGTGCCGGTTCAGCGCCGATCCCGCAGCCGACCTCGAGGCCATGTCGGAGAACGCCAATGCCGACCTCGTCCTCGTGGACAGTGACGACCGGCCCCTGGGGGAGTCGCTGCGATCGGCTCCGGTGGCCGTCGTCGACGAGACCGCCGACGAGACCGTGGCACCGAGTCGTAGCACCATCACCTGTATCGCCGCGGACGATCGCAGCGGACGGACCGCTGCGCTGATGGCCGCGGGTCTGGCGCTCTTCGGGTCGCGGTCGCTGACCGTCGTCGCATCCGGCTCTCGGCGTCGGTGGCTGGCCGACCTCAACGCTGTTGCCGAACAGGGGGTTTCGGTGTCGGTGCAGGATCCGCGCCGGCACCGCGACGACGCCGTGTCGTTCACTGTCGCCGGAGCGGACGAGGGCGATCCGGCCGTACCCGTTCCGGTCACCGTCGTCGACAACACCGAGACGAGCGAGGAATCGCTGGGCGACCGCGTCGCGATGCTCTACCCGTCTCCGGCCGCACCATCCGCACCCACGAGGGCGGCCGACGACCCGTCCAGTCCGAACATCGGTTCATCATCGGAGAGGCACTGACATGCCAGAAGTCGAGATCCCGCAGCAGCTGGCGGATTTCACGGTGCTCGAGAAGCTCGGCATGGGGGGCAACGGCACGTTCTATCTCGCCGTACCCCCCGCGCGACTGGGCCTGGCCACCGACCGCGTCGTGGTGAAGGTCTTCGGCGGCGTCTGCAGCGACGACGCCTACCGCCGCGGGGTACGCGAATTGCGGGCGTTCGCCGCCGTCGTGTCGCCCTACCTCGCCGGGCTCTACGACGCCGTGCTGCAGGGCCAGTTCATGTATGCGATGGAGTATTTCCCGCTCGGCTCGCTGGGTAGTCCGGCGCGCGAGCTCAGTCGAGACGAGAAGCTGGCGGCGATCGCGGACGCGGCGCGCGGCGTGGACGCCTTGCACGAAGCCGGTATCGCGCACGCCAACATCACGCCGTCGAGCATCATGGTCACCGAGACCGGCGGCAAGATCTCCGATCTCGGTCTGGCCCGGGTGCTGGCGGCCGACGAGCCCATCACGAGCTTCGCCCAGCCCGGCGCGGTGCAGTACATGGACCCCGCACTGTTGGCCGGCGATGTGCCGTCGCGGGCGACCGACATCTGGTCGCTCGGGGCGTGTCTGCACCGTGCCCTCACCGGCGACGGGGTGTACGGGGAGGTGCCGGACACCCAGCCGCTGCTGGCAATCCGGGCGGCGCTGTCGACGCCGCCGGCCCTCTCGGAGAACCTGGACCGCGACGAGCGCACCCTCATCGCCAACTGTCTCGCCCTCGCCGGCTCCCGTCCGTCGACCGCGATGGAGGTCGCCGACCGGATCGACGGGCTGCGCGGACGTTGACGACAGACGTCATCGGGCGGTTCGCGCCCCCTGCTCCCTGCGTCACGAAGGGTCGGCCTTCGTCCCGGTCACGGTCGTCAGCCGAGCGGCGCCGTGCGCCACCAGTCGTCGAGGATCTCGCGGCCGGTGTGTCCGGGCCACGTCGTCACCAGGGTGTACTGCGCATGCGGTGGCCCGGTGAAATTGGTGACGACCCAACCGTCGACGACGCTGTCCCGGCTCGCCGACGCCGGACCGTCGCGCCAGCTGATCTCATCCCCGGGGTAGCCCTTGAGGCCGGTGGTGACGGCAGCGCGTGATGGTGACGTCGGTGTGTGCCACACCACGAATCCGACGTTCGTGGCGTCGGTGCACGAGATCCCGTCGATGCCGTTGCGGACGACGGCCTCACAGTCGGCATCTCCCCATCCCGGCGCCTCGGGCGTATCCGGCAGGAGTTGCGGGAAGGCAGCGGCGATCGGGGCGACGCCCGCCGGCCACGGCGGCGGTGTGGTGCGCGCGCCGAGCAGCATCACCGTTCCGACGACGACCGCGACGATCGCCGTGGCGACGAAGAACGGCGCGATCAGCCGTCGTCGACGCATCGACGGGGAGGCCGTCGGCGGGGGCGCCAACGGTGGGGGTGTCGACGGCCGGTTCACCGGCCCGGCCCCCCGCGGACGGTCGGTGACGACCTCGGTCGGCCGATCCGGATGACCCGCGGGCTGGAACACGCGTGGGACGCCGGCGGCCGGCCCCGCTTCCACGACCTCCGTCGTGTCGGAATCAGTTGCGGCGAACTCATATTCGGAGTCAGGGTGGCTGGCGGGGATGACCTCGGTCGGCGGTTCGTCGTCGGAGTGGGTGAGGTGCAGGGCGAGCTCGGCCGCTCGGACGAATTCTGCGCAGGTGCGGTATCGGTGTTCTGAATCGGCGTCGAGCGCCCGTGCCAGCACGGCGTAGAACGCCGGCGACACTGCACCCGACACCCGGTGCCGAGCGACCGAGCTTGTGCCGGTCACATTCGGCCCGCTCGCTTCGCTCCCGGCGCCGGTGAGCATTTCGACGAGGGTACGTCCCAACGAGGCGACATCGGCTGCCGGGTGCGGCATCTCGTCGCCCGCTATCGGTGCGGTGAGGCCGAAACCGGTGAGCGTGACGGCGCCGGGCACCGACGCCCCGGCGACGGTCGGGTCTGCGGAGCCGTTGAGCAGGATGTCGGCGGGGGAGACGTTGCCGTGGACCAGGCGCCGGCGATGGGCCGCGTCGAGCGCCTCGCCGACGACGGTGACGACGCGCACCGCCAGATCGATGTCGATGCCGTCGGGGTGGCGCCGGATCAGCAGGGCGGCGTCGGAGGCGGGCACGGGAGCCACCGCCACCCAGGCGCGGCCGTCGGCGATGCCGTGTCCGGTGATGCGCGCGATCCCGGGATGCGCCATCGCGGAGGCCTTTTCGATCGCATCCCGGAACCAGTTGCCGAACGCGGGAGTGATCGAGGCGGCCCGGTCCACGACGGTGAGCAGCACGCGCTCGGCGGGCGCCCCCGGATAGGGGGCCGTCGCCAGGTAGTCGGCGCCGGCGACGCGTCTGCGCAGGAGGCGCTCGATGCGGTGACGCCCGACGAGAGCGCCCGGAGGAAGTGGTTCGTCGTGGGTCGGACCGACGGACACGGCGCCTCCCTCACCTCACGTGAAAGGACCGACTCTACCGGTCAGAGGGCGTCCACCGGGGCGAACAGGCGCCGGGCGACCCCGCCCGGGTCATTCGAAGAGGACCGGCGCGGAGTTGAACAGCATGACGATGAAGAAGAACAACAGGAACCACGCCGCCCCCTGCCACACCTGCCAGCGACCGTTGCGTTTCCAGACCCGGTACGTGCGGTACAGCATGGTGCTCGCGCCCAGGAGAACCACGACGGGAGAGGCGACGACCAACACGGTCTGAAGGGGATCCGACGACGCATGCGCGAAGAACAGCAGGCCGAGTCCGAGTGCGACGGTGATCCCGATGTGGATCATGATTGCGCGAAAGTCGTTGGTGCCGTTCTGCGGAAGGGGTGACGTCATGGTGTCTGCCAGGTTACACGGCGCCCGAATCGTGGAGAAAGCGACGGTGGTCGGGACCTCGTACTCATTGCCGCGGCAACGGCGCCGGGGCAGGATGGGGGCCGGGGCCGATACCGGGCCGCCCGGGGCGAGCCCGGGCCGACCCGCGGCCGAACCGAAGACCCCGCCAGGGGCCGTCGCGATCAGAGGAGATGAGCCACAACATGAATGCGATACTCGTCGGCGTGGACGGGTCGGACGCGGCCACGGGCGCGGTGCGCTGGGCGGCGCGGGCGGCCGCTGCCGAAGGTCTCGACCTCAAGGTCGTCGGTGCGTACGACGCCAGCACGAGTGACTACGCCCCCGGCCTGATCATCCCGCAGGACGTCGTCGACGCCATCCGCCAGGACGCCTCCGACGCGGTCCATGCGGCCGCCGACGCCGCGAAAGAAGCGGCACCCGGCGTGACGGTCGCCACCTCGATCGTCGACGGCGACGCCGCGCGCGTGCTGCTCGAACTGGGCAAGGACGCCGCGATGATCGTCGTCGGCACGCGCCGTCTCGGCAGCGTCAAGGGCCTCTTCCTGGGTTCGGTGAGCACCAGTGTCGCCGCTCACGCACACGGCCGGGTCACGGTCGTCGCCGCCGAGGGCAACCCCGACGGACCGGTGGTCGTGGGGGTCGACGGTTCACCGGTCAGCGATGCCGCGGTCGCCGAGGCGTTCCGGCAGGCCTCGCTGCGCAATGTGCCGCTCCGCGCGGTACACACGTGGACCCCGCTCGACGCGGACGCGCTCCACGGGTACGGCATCGGCGCCGACGAGGTGGCGCGGATGACCCAGGACGCGGTCGAGGTGCTCGCCGAGCGCCTCGCCGGATACGCGCAGGACTACCCGGACGTGACGATCGAACGGTCCGTCCTGCCCGAGGAGCCGGCGAAGGCGCTGCTCGACGAGGCGGGCGCGGACGCATCGCTGCTCGTAGTCGGCAGTCGCGGCCGGGGTGGCTTCCGCGGACTCCTGCTGGGCTCGACCAGCCAGAAGGTGATGCACCACGCCGACTGCCCGGTGATGGTCGTCCGCACCTGACCCC
>NZ_JAMBDT010000075.1:0-25309 GCF_025143765.1 Gordonia sp. p3-SID1431 | reverse complement strand
CCCTTCGTGGCTCGTCGCTATCGCTCCTCACACCTCAGGGAGCATTCGTTTGTCACCAACGCCCGCAGGAGCACCCAACCAGACGACGATGTCCCCGTCCCGGTCCTCGACGCGGTAGACGCCGATGGAGTCGATACCGTCCGAGGTGCATCGGCCATCGGCCAGTTCGAAGGCGTACTGGTGCAACGGACACACGACCTTGCCCAGATCGAACTGGCCGTCGGCGAGCGGTCCCCCGCGGTGCGGGCAGACGGCGTCGGTGGCGCGCAGGGTCCCGTCGGTCAGGCGGAACACCGCGATCTGCCTGTCTTGCATCGCATATGCGCGGCTCTCGCCGACCTGCAGGTCGTCCAGTTGCCCCACGACGACGCCGGCGTCTGCCGACACGCTGGTCATCGGACCGGCACCCGGGGCAGCGGCAGCAGCGGAAGCGCCGAGGTGAACTGCGCGGGCGATTTGGGTTCGGCGCGGTCCAGCCAGGGATCGACGTAGGCCTCGACCGCGGCGTCGATCCGCTCCTGCAACCCGGCGACCAGTCCGTCACGGTCGTCGACGATGATCGCGCGGAGTTCCTCGATGCCGATGCGCGGTACGAACGCGTACGTCCTCTCCAGCCATTTGCCCTGCTCGCGGTAGTACTGGATGAAGATGCCGCACAACCGGATCACCTCGTCGGCCGAATTCACGGTGGCCAGCAGGTCGCCCTTGCGGATGTGCGCGCCGGCGGCGCCACCGACGTAGATCTCCCACTTGCCGTCACCGATCGCGACCACGCCGAAGTCCTTGCACAGCGCCTCGGCGCAATTGCGCGGACACCCGGTCACCGCGAGCTTCAGCTTCGCCGGTGACTCCAGACCCTGGTAGCGCGTCTCGATGTCGATGCCGAGCTGCGTCGAGTCGCCGAGACCGAATCGGCAATAGTCGGTGCCGACACAGGTTTTGACCGTCCGGAAGCTCTTGCCGTACGCGTACCCCGACGGCATGCCGAGATCTTCCCAGACCTTTGGCAGGTCTTCTTTCTTCACGCCGAGCAGATCCAGTCGCTGCCCACCGGTCGCCTTGATCATCGGGATCGAGTACTTCTCCGCGACGTCGGCGATCTTGCGCAACTGCTCGGGTGAGGTCACCCCGCCCTTCATCTGCGGCACCACCGAGAAGGTGCCGTCACGCTGGATGTTCGCGTGCACTCGGTCATTGACGAACAGTGCACCGGGTTCGCGTTTCCACTCCGAACCCCAGATGATCCGTAACAGTGAGGCGAGCGGCATCTTGGCGGTCGCGTCCTCGCCGCCGGGCGCGAGTTTGTCGAACACCTCGCTGACCGACCGCAGGTCCTGCCGTCGGATGGCGTCTATCAGTTCGGGTTTCGTCAGTGGGATGGCCGGGACGTACCAATCGGCGGACGCGTCGGCGGTGAGCTCGTCCCCCGCTGCGAGTTCGACGATGTCGGCGACGAGCCCCTTGCAGGAACCACATCCCTTGCCGGCGCGGGTCTTCGCGCACACCTCGCCGACGCTCGTGCACCCCGACGCCACGCAGGCCACGATGTCGCCCTTGGTGACCCCGTTGCAGTTGCACACCTGCACGTCGTCGGCGAGCTCGGCCGCCCCGGTCTCGGCGCTGGGGGTGCCCAGGTCGAACAGCATCGAGATGCGTTCGTCGGGGAGCGGTACCTTGTCGTCGAAGGCCTGCGTGAGGAAGTTGACCTTCGAGATGTCGCCCAGCAGCATCGCTCCGATGAGCTTGTTGTCACGGACCACGACGCTCTTGTAGACGCCGTTGCGTGGTTCGTAGAACTGGACGAATTCGTCGTCCTCGCGTTCCGGTCCCTTGACCCCCATGGCCGCGACGTCGACACCGGCGACCTTCAGCTTGGTGGTCAGTCGCGAACCGTGGTATTCGGCAGCCGGATTCGCGCCGGTGAGGACGTCGGCGAGCACGACCGCCTGCTCCCACAGCGGTGCGACGAGACCGTACACCTCGCTGCGGTGCTGCGCGCACTCCCCGACCGCGTAGATGAAGGCCTCGTCCTCGCAACGCATCTGGTCGTCGACGACGATGCCGCGCTCGACGACCAGACCTGCGCCGCGGGCGATCTCGACGTTGGGACGGATGCCGGCCGTCACCACGATCATGTCGGCGGGCAGCGAACCCCCGTCGGTGAAACCGACTCCCGCGACGGTCCCGTCGTCGTTGCGCAACACCGCCGTCGTCCGCTTGCCGGTGTGGACGCCGACCCCCAACGCCTCGATCTGATTGCGCAGCACCTTGCCGCCGCGCTCGTCGAGCTGCTGGTTCATCAGGTGCCCGGGCGAGTGCACGACGTCGACGGCCACACCCTGCGTTTGCAGTCCGTAGGCCGCTTCGAGTCCGAGCAACCCGCCGCCGATCACCACCGCACGCACGTTGTCGCGCGACGCGGCCATCTGCAGCATGCCGTTCGTGTCCTCGATGGTGCGGAAGCCGAACACGCCGCGTGCGAGCCTGCCGTCGGACTCGCGAAGTCCGTCCATGTTGGGGAAGAACGTGTGGGACCCGGTCGCGATGATCAGCACGTCGAATTCGATGATCCGCCCGCTCGCGCAGCTCACCGTCTTGGCGAACCGGTCGATCGACTCGGCGCGATCACCGGAGTAAAGCGTGACGTCGTTCTCGCGGTACCACGCCATCGGGTTGAGCATCAGGTCGTCGTCGTCGACCGCGGTCTCCCCGGCCAGCACATGGCTGAGCATGATCCGGTTGTAGTTTCCGTACGGCTCGTCGCCGATCATGGTGATGGCGAACTGTTCCCGGCCGCCGCGGGAGATGATCTCCTCCACGGTGCGCGCGCCGGCCATGCCGTTGCCGACCACGACCAGCCGACGCGTGGGAACCGGTGGCGTCAGGTGCTCGTCGCCCATCAGAAGATGACCATCCCGAAGTCGACGACGACCTCACCGCTCGTGCCCTCCGGCGCGGCGAGGAGGAGCTCCAGGGTGGTGTCGGGTTCCACGTCTTCGACGACCCGCAACGGCACGTTGACCGACGACCTCGCGCCCATCGGGAACATCCGCATCGGCGTGCCGTCGCGAACCAGGGTCACGCAGATGAGTTCGTCGGAGCTGTTGCCGCCGCGAAAGTACAACGGCTGAGCAGTCATCCCGGGCGGGACGACGAAGGTCAGCGACGCATCGATCGGCCCCGGCTTCGACAGGCCCGAACCGGAAAACGCGTAGACACCCTGCAGGAATTGTGGAGTGCTCGACATTCCGCCACTATCCGCGAGGCGCATGAAATGCGACTTGCCTCGGTGTTACGGCGACGTTGTCTGGTTCTCACCGGCCCGGCCCGCCCGCGAGAGCGCCACCGAGCGCGCGGTTCCGCTACCGCGAACCCAGCGCACGCTCCCGGGCGAGGAAGAAGAACGGGATTGCGGTGGCGATGCCGACGCCGAAGGTCAGCACGACCGACGCCAGCCACCACGGCAGGATGCGCAGGCGGCGGGCCTCCGCGAGAGCCCACACATGGAAGCCGATGACGACGAACGTCAGGTCGACCATCGCGAACCGTCCGGGCGTCGTCTTCAGGATGTCCCCCACGAAGAAGTCCTTGACCGACCCCGGCCCGTTCTGTCGTACGTAGGGGATCGCGATGGCGTTCTGCGTGACCAGCGCGGACAGGAAGACGACGAACAACGATCGCTCTCGCCACTTCTGGTAGGAATCGGTGGTCATCAGGCCCTCCTCGACGTGTCGGAACCTCGATGGTGGCACGGCAGAGCGGCACCCCGGCCCGAAACCGGAGCGGTGGCCGTCAGGTCCGACGCCATCCCGCGGCGCCCACCATCTCGGCGACCTGGGTGAACTTCACACGGGGCCGGCCCTGTTCGAGGCCGCGACGCCGTTCGCGACGGTCGATGGCCCGCATCCCGCGGTAGCCGATCACCGTCCGGACGCGTGCGCGCACCAACGCACCGAAGGCTCCGGGCTCGCGTTCGGTCCGGGGCAGCCGGCCTGCCGCGGCGTCGGCGATGAAGTCCTCGACAGTCCGCGTCGCACACATCTTGTTGGCGCCGATGCCGCCGCTGGGTCCGCGCTTGGCCCAGCCGAGCACATATCCGCCCGGCACGATCGCACCTGTCTCGTCGACGAGGCGACCGTCGACGTTGCTGAAGACGCCGCGCGCGTCGTCGAAGGTGAGGCCGGGGATCGGGGTGGAGCGATAGCCGATCGAGCGCACCACGAGATCGGTGGCGACGTGGTGGCGCCCCTCCCCCGTGCGCACCGTGATCGACTCGACCTGCGAATCACCGGTGATCTCTTCGGGACTGCTGTGGAACAGGAACACGATCCGACGGCGCTTCGGGTCGGCGGGTTGACGGAACCGGGCGAGATCGGCACCTTCGGCGTCCTCGATCACCTCGACCTCGACGCCCGGGATCTCCGACAGCGCACGGTATTCGGCCGCGGTGTAGGCTGCGGACGCCTGGTCACGACGGCCCAGCAGCACCACTTCGTGTACGTTCTGCTCGGCGAGCAGCTCGAGCGCCCGGTCGGCGATGTCGGTGGTGGCCAACAAGTCCGGCGGGGACACGAGGATTCGCGCAACATCGAGGGCCACGTTGCCCGTACCGACCACAACCGCACGACCCGTCGCCGGGTCGTCGGCGGTTCCGCGGCGCAGCGGTGGCCCGGCATCGACACCGGGCACGCCGTTGTACCAGGCGACGAGATCGGTGGCCGACGTCGAACCCGGAAGGTCCTCGCCCGGGATACCCAGGCGCCGTGACTCACTGGCACCGACCGCGTAGAACACCGCGTCGAAATGCTCCGCGAGTTCGGCCGGGGTGATCTGGTCGGCGCCGTCCCCGATGGTCACGTTGGTCAGCATCGTGACGCGCGGGTCGCGGTAGAGCAGGTCGAACCCGCGGAGCACGCCCTTGGTGCCCGGGTGGTCCGGGGCGACGCCGGCGCGCACGAGCCCACCGGGAGTGGGGAGTTTGTCGATGACGGTGACCCGCGCCTCGGTGCGGTCGAGCAGCGTGCGCAGGGCGTACCCCCCGGAGGGACCCGTCCCTACCAGCGCGACCCGAAGTCCCGCAGGCAGTTTCGGCACCTCGGGATAGGTGATCGACGACGCGGAGTCGGCACCGATGGGCGCCCATCCCGAGCGAACCTCCGGGTTGGTCTTGTAGTAGTCCGCGTTGATGTCGATGAAGACCTTGTCCCGGGTGCCGAGTTTGTCCGCCGGATAGATGGCGTCGACGGGGCAGGCATCGGCGCATGCGCCGCAATCGATGCACGCCTCGGGATCGATGTGCAGGATGTCGGAGCTGCCGAAGCCGCGCTCCTCCGGTGTCGGATGGATGCAGTTGACCGGGCACACGGCCACGCATGCTGCGTCACTGCAACACGATTGGGTGATGACGAACATCAGAGCATGTGCGCTTTCCGGTAGTACCGCATGGCGGGCTTGGTCAGGAGTCCGACCTCGTCGAGGAATTCCATGAGGTGCGCGCAGCTGCTGCGGATCATCGAGTGGAAGTGCGAGTTGCTGCGCATCTCCCGGACCGCGCGGTCGACGTCGAGCCCGGCGTCGGCAAAGGCCTTGGGCTGCACCAGACTCGTCACGATGAAGTAGGCGCCGACGGCGACCGCGAACGCACTGAACTGGCGGCGCGCCCAGCTGACGCCCTCCAGCGAGTCACGCACCTCTTCGCGCGCGAACTTCATGTGGCGCGATTCCTCCAGCACATGGATCTCGTTGACCGTGCGGATGAAGTCGAGCACGCGGTCGTCGCGCATGCAGCCGCGCTGGAAGACGTCCAGGACCTCCTCGGCGACCAGGATGCCGGCGTAGGCGACCTCGTTCTTCGCGGTCTGCATGAAGATCTTGCCGAGGCGCGAGACCTTCTTCGACGGATGGTAGGAGGCGCCGACCATCTTTTCCGACGCCTTGGCGAACATCAACGAGTGTCGGCACTCGTCGGCGACCTCGGTGAGCGCGAACTGGAATTCCGAACCGTGGTAGTCGCCGAGGTACTGGTCGCGGATGACCATCTCCTGCAGGATCATCTCGAACCAGATCCCGATGTTCATGATCGAGGCGAACTCGTGGCGAGTCACCGAGATCCGCTGTTCCTCGGTGAGCTCGTCCCAGTACGCGGTCCCGTACAGCGACGACCATTCCGGACTGCACCCGTACTTGGTGGGGTCCATCGGCTTCGACCAGTCGATCTCGGTCATCGCGTTGCGCGACAGCCGGGCGGCCGACGCCAACAGCCGTGCCGAGACCTCCTCGGTGCCCTGGTCCCGGAGACTGATGACATTCTCGGATCGTTCCATCGCGGCGGTCATGGAGAACTCACTTCCCGGTCGTCGTCGATCGTGACAATGATCGATGTAATGACAATGCGTGTTGTCAAGATAGCACCGCCGTGTGACCGAGTAAACGAATCGACGAATATACTCACCGGTAAGTTCAGCGCCGAGGATCGTCCTCGCAGGTCAGCGGCGTCGAAGCCGTCCGTTCAGTTGCAAGGAGTTCTCCATGCCCTCCATCTTCATCACCGGCGGCGCTGCCGGAATCGGTCTCGCCACCGCGGAGCGTTTCGGCCGCGACGGGTGGACAGTCGGCGTCTACGACGTCGATGCCGACGCGCTGGCGAAGGTGAAGGCCGACCATCCCGACTTCATCACCGGCACCCTCGACGTCCGCGAGCCGGAGCAGTGGGCCGAAGCTCTCGCCGAGTTCACCTCGCACACCGGCGGCACACTCGACGTCCTCGACAACAATGCCGGCATCCTCCACGAGGGCCAGATCGACCACATCACGCCGGACCAGATCAAGCGGCAGATCGACATCGACGCCCTCGGCGTCGCGCTCGGCGCCCAGGCCGCATACCCGTACCTGAAGAAGACTCCGGGCGCGCACCTGGTGAACATCGGATCGGCGTCGGCGATCTACGGCCAGCCCGGCATCGCGGTCTACTCGGCGACCAAGTTCTTCGTCGCGGGCCTGACCGAGGCGCTCGAACTGGAATGGGAGCACGACGACATCCGCGTCGTCAGCATCTGGCCCCTGTGGGCGAAGACCGCCCTCGCCACCGGCGGCGCCAAGTCGACGAAGACCCTGGGCATCCGGATCACTCCCGAACAGGTCGCCGAGAAGATCTGGGAGTCGGTGCACCCGACCCGTCAGGACAGACTGCTGCACCGCACCAGCTACTCCGTCGGCGCGCAGACCCTGTTCCTGCAGAACGCCGCCAAGTTCATCCCGAACTTCCTGAACCGGGCAGTCAACAAGTACATCGCGCAGTAACCCCACCACCCGCAAACCCACCCCTTTTGCGTGAACCCACCACTCTCGAACCAGGTGGGTCTACGGAGAAGGGGTGGGTTTGTCGGAAGGTGGGTCCGGACGGCGCATTCGTGCGTCTGATTCGTATGGACCTACCCACCGACCCGCATGGCCTGATTCTCCGCAAAGAAACCGCCGGCACCCACATCAGTGATGAACAGTTGCAGCACATGGTCGGCAACAAGACCCTCGTGCGGCTCTGGCCGGGCGCGTTGGCCGACTTCTCCGCGGTCAGCGAACTCCAGGCAGTCGAGAAGCACCGCTTGACCGTCATTGCCGCGGCAAGGGCTGGACGACCCGGTCGGATCTTCAGTCACACTTCGTCAGCTGCCATGCACAGGTTGCCGATGCTGTGGCCCGACCTGTCGCAGGTCCATGTGACGTCGCCGAAAGTTGGCAAACGGGCCAAGCACATCGTCAGACATCAGGCCACCGTCAAGCCGCAGGACATCGACCTCATCGACGGGGTCACGGTGACATCCATCGAGCGCACGGCATGTGATGTCGCCCGACTGGGAACCAACCGGCAGGCCCTCGCGGTGCTCGACGCCGCGCTTCGACGTAACGCCGATCCGGACCGAATGAGACAGATCCTCGACTCGTGCCGAGGATTCAAGGGGGTCGAGATGCTCCGCCGCGCGCTGGCACACGCGAACGCATCGTCGGAGAGCATCGGCGAATCCCTCAGTCGCGCAGTCATGCTCGAGTTCCCCGACCTGCCGATACCACGACAGCAGGTCAAGATCTTCGACGACCACGGCGTGTTCATCGCTCGCGTCGACTTCCTGCTGGCGAACAGGGTGATAGGCGAATTCGACGGCATGATCAAGTACAGCGGCGGCCTCGGCGACGAGCCCGCGTGGCAGACGGTGGTCGAAGAGAAGGCGCGTGAGGACCGGCTGCGCGCGCAGGGGTACACCGTCGTGCGGTGGACATGGCCGGACCTCGCCGACAAGGCGCGCTTCTACGCGCAGATCAAGAAAGCACTTCGACTCGGCGGCGTCGAGTGATCCGTAAACCCACCCCTTTTCCGTAGATCCACCGCGCTCGGACCGGGTGGGTTCACGGAGAAAGGGTGGGTTTGCGGCAAGGTCAGCGTCGTGCGGTCGGGAGCCGCAGCGCGAACCGAAGGCTCACCAGGCGCAGCGCGGTCGCGAAGACAGATCCGACGACGAGCCAGATCCAGTGTGCCGCCGAGGTGTACGTCGCGCCGACCGCGACGATGGCGGCACCGAGTACCGCGGGTACGGCGTAGAGGTCGGCGGGTGTGAGGAGGAGCGGGATCTCGTTCGAGATCATGTCGCGGAGGACGCCGCCACCCACCGCGGTGAGGAGCCCGACGGTCGTCGCGGCGAACGGGCTCGCCCCGACGTCGAGGGCGATGCTCGCACCCGTGGCCGCGAAGAGCCCCATCCCGAATGCGTCGAGCACGAGTATCGACCGGTGCAGTGCCGTGAAGGCGGGATGGAAGAAGAAGACGACGAGGCCGGCGACCGTCGCGGTGACGATGGGACCCCACCCGCTGATCGACGCGGGCGGGGTGATCCCCAGCAAGACGTCGCGTAGTACGCCGCCGCCAACCCCGGTGAGCACGCCGACGGTGACGATCCCCCACATGTCGAAGTCCTTGCGGACCCCGAGCATCGCCCCCGACGCAGCGAACACCGCGATACCCGCGAAGTTGAGCACGTCGAGCACCACGAGATCACCTCGCTATCCAGGGAAAGGCCGGTCGGTCAGCACGCGAATGACCGCCCCGGGCGAACCAGGGGCGGTCATCGGTATGACAGTGCGGCGCCGGTACGGCGACCGAACGAGGCTAGCGACGATCCAGGTCGATGAGACCGGCGCGAGCCGCCTTGACCAGGCGACGCGGAATCCGCACGGGGACGCCGTTCACCTTCTCTTCTTGCAGTGCGGGGTTTTCCGCCTTCCACTGCGAACGACGGCTACGGGTGTTCGCCCGCGACATCCGGCGCTTCGGTACAGCCATGGTTGAGCCCTTCTCCTACTGTGGTCTGCGTGGCCGGTGGTGACGCCTGGCATCACTGGATCGGCCCCATCAGTGCACCCCTCGACCCGGCGCGGCCGCGGCACACAACCCGACCAGACTACCTGGCGAGCACGTCCAGCTCCAAAATGGCCCAGCCGGGGGGCATCGGGGAGCCCACTTCTCAGAGGTAGCTCCACGGTGACTGCAGGTCGGTCAGTGCGATCACCAGCCAGTACGCGATCCACACGACGAGGATGAACGCGCCGATGATGATCGCGGTGAGCGCCACCCCATCACCGGTCTGCCTGCCACCCGACGCCGCGATCTGTCTCCGCGCGACGATGCCGAGCACCAGCCCGACGAGGCCGCCGACCCCGACGCACAGGAGACCCAGCAGGGAGGCCACCAGGGCGGCCACGGCCAGTTTGTTGGTCGACGGGCCGTCGGCGTCGACGTGCCGGCCGCCTTCGGGGCGGGAGTCGGCGGAGGCCGATTCCGCGGATCGGGCATCACCGGGCGTGGCGAACGGTTGCCCGGACCGACCCGGGGGCGGACCCTGCGGAGGCTGACCGTACCCCGGCGGGGGTCCATATCCCGGCCGGCCGGGTCCGGGTTGCCCCTGACCCGGCGGTCCGTAACCCTGCGGCTGTCCGTATCCCTGCTGTCCGTATCCCTGCTGCTGACCGAAGCCCTGCTGCTGACCGAAGCCCTGCTGCTGACCGAATCCCGGCCGGGGAGGTGGTGGGGCTTGTCCCGGTGGCGGTCCCGCCGGGGACCGCGTCGAGATCACGCGCGTGGCGTCGTAACCGGACGGGGCCGGGCCACCCGGACCCGGGCCGCCGGGGCCACTGGGCGCGGGTGGCGGCGGAACCGGCTGTGCAGCGGACGGATTCGACAGTCCACCGGTGCGGATGACCCGGGTGACACCGTCGGCCGGACTGTGCGACTCGGGGATCTCCGTGTCATCCGGTCCGGCCCCGGGGGTCGAGGTCACCGGCACCGAGTCCGGCACCTCGTCGGGGACCGCCGCCTTCTGGGTCGGTTCCCACGGCGACGGGTCGGTTGCCGAGGTGTCCGAAGGTGGGCCGGACGTTGGGGATTGCGGTGCCTGGGCCGGATCCGTCGGATCGCTACCCCCGGTCGGAGTGGTCATCGGATGCCTTTCACAAGCTGTGCCGCAGCGGGACAACGCGGGGAGATGCGTGCACGACCAACCGGCCGTGCATCACGCACAGCTTAGTGAGAAAGGGCTCCGAACTGGGCCGGAGTCGGTGAACACGACCCCGGATCGGCCCGAGATTCGTTCAGTAGTAGTAGGTGGAGGAGCTCGTGTCGCCGGCGACGATCAGGACGATGAACAGAACGGTCCACACCACGCCACCGACGATGGCGAGCGCGCCGGTGATGATCCCGGCCAGGCCCATCCCCGAACCACTCTGCGTGCCACCGGACTGTTCGATGTCCCGTCGCGCCATGAACCCCAGCACGACGGCCGCGATGCCGACCGGTATCGACAGGAAGAACGAGAAGAACAAGCAGGCGATCAGCGAGACGACGCCGACGATGCCACAGATGAGGGCCGCGATCGCCTTGCCGTTGGTCTTCTGCGGCGGCGCGTATCCGTAACCGCCGCCGTAGGGTGCCGCGCTGTAGGGGTTCTGCGACCCGTACGCGCCGCCGTACGCCGGCGCCTGGTAGGGATCGTTGACCTGACCGTAGGCTCCACCCGGCGGCTGTGCGTAGGGATCCTGGCTCGGCGTCCCGTAGCCCTGGTTGCCGGCCGGCGATCCGTACGGACTCTGCCCGTACTGCTCCTGACCGTAAGGGTTCTGACCGTAGGCGTTCTGGCCATAGGGGTCCGACGACGGACCCGGCTGGTAGGTCTGGCCGTATTCGGTCGGCGCGTACTCCGGTGCGGGACCCTGGCCCTGGTCACCCTTGGAGAGGTTGGGACCCGAGTTGCCCGAGGACCCCGAGCTCGGAACCGTACCCCAGTCGTCCTGGCCCTGGCCCGAGCCCTGTCCCGGTGGATAACTCACGCACAACCCCCATGTAGATCCGACACGATGTGTTCACCAGCCTAACGATTAGACTCAACCGGTGTCTGGCGTCATCTCCGGCTTCACGGTGATCTTCATTGTAGTCGGGGTGGGATATCTCCTCGGGCGCACGCGTGTCATCGGCGACCACGCCCACGAAGTCCTTTCCCGCCTGGTGTTCTTCGTCTTCACCCCGGCGCTGCTGTTCCACTCCATGGTCACCTCCGATCTGTCGGTCATCTTCTCCTCGACCCTGGTGATCGCGGGCGGCAGCGCCTTTCTGATCGGTGCGGTGTACGTCGTCGTCGCCAAACTGTGGTTTCGACGCGCGGTTCCCGAACTCGTGATCGGCGGCCTGTCGTCGTCGTATGTCAACAGCGTCAATCTGGGTCTTCCGATCGCGATCTTCGTTCTCGACGACGCGTCGTTCATCGCGCCGCTGCTGCTGTTCCAGATCCTGATCTACTCACCGATCGCGTTGCTCGCGCTGGATCTCACCGCGCTGGACCGGAATTCGGGAAGATCGCTGCTGCGGGACTCGCTCGTCGCGCCGATCACCAATCCGATCGTCGTCGGCGGACTCGCCGGTCTGTCGGTCTCGCTGATCGGCTGGAGCCCGCCCGCGGCCGTGATGTCCCCGCTGAAGATGCTCGGTGACGCCTCCGTGCCGGCGGCGCTGCTGGCATTCGGCTTGTCGCTCACCGGCGTCGCGGTGTTCAAGAAGGGTGCGAGCCCCCGCCGCGACATCGCACTGGCAAGCGTGCTGAAGATGATCGTCATGCCGCTGGCCGTCTACGCCATCGCCCGTTGGGGATTCGGGCAGACCGGCGAGGCGTTGTTCGCGCAGGTGGTCATCGCGGCGTTGCCGACCGCGCAGAATGTCCTGGTGTACGCGACCCGTTACCGGCGCGGCCAGATCCTCGCCCGGGACACGGCACTGATCACGACGCTCACGTCGATACCCACCATCATGATCATCGCCCTGCTGCTCGCCTGAACTTCCTCAGGCGTCGGGCTCCTCCCGGGGCACGTACTTGACGTCGACGCCGCCCATCAGCGCCAGTCCGGTCACCCGTACCACTGGCGCGCCGGGCCGGGACGCCTTTCGCGACCGGCCGCTGAATCCGCCCATGATGCCCAGTCCCCCGATCTCGACGGTCACTCCGTCGGGCATCTTGATCTCGACCCCGCCCATGATCGCCACGCACTGGACCGTCAGCACCGGCGCGGTGAACTCCACCTCGCGAAGGTCCAGTTCGACCCCGCCCATGATGGCGGTGGCGGTGAGTTGATCAGCGACCACCGCCGTCCCGGACAGCTCGCTCCCGGACATGATGGCCAACCGGTGGCGGACGGCCGTGTCCGCGCTGCCGCCCGTCACCCGCGGGCCCGGGGACAGGCTGGCCGCAGGCATCGCGACGCCGAGCTGTGCCACCGGGAGATCGTCGGTCAGGGCGTCGAGGTCGCCAAAGGTTTTGGCGAGGACCGCTTTTCCGGCCCGCTCCTCGTACTCGACCGGAGACAGGCTGCCGTGCGCCATGGCGGCGGAGAGGATCTCGTGGACCAGTTCGCGGTCCGCATCCGCGGCGCGGAGTCGGGCACGCCGGTCGTCGGGCATCGGTGAATCGCCGGGTTGGGTCACGTCTGGAAACCCTAGTTGCCCGAGTCCGGCACGACCACCCTGATCTTTCCCCGGAGACGACCCCGAGGAGTCGTCGGGCCGGTACCTCGCATCGACGACCCCTCTGGCCAACTGCCCGACGAAAGACCCGGCCGAGCGGCATAATTCAACGAGTCCGGGCGGGACGGCCGACCGGCGTACATCGGAGGCGAAGATGAGCCAGCCCTACGATCCGGGCCAGTCCCCGTACGGCCAGCCGAACCATCCGCAGTCGCCCTTCCACGGCAGCGGTCACCCGCCATCGGGCGGCTATGGACAACCCGCGTACCCGGGCTACCCGCCGCCCCCCGCCCCGCGCAAGGACCGCGCCGGGATGCGGCGGTGGGGCAAGATCCTGACCCTGCTCGGTGTGCTGATCCTGGTCCTGTCGGTCACCGTCGGGGTGGTCATGGCGATCGCCGGTATCGGGAACGTGGCCGACAAGGCGTTCGAGGTCAACCCCACCGCCGAGCAGTACTACGACGCCGGTGACGAGTTCCAGTTGTTCAGCAGCAGCAGCACGAACGGCGTACCCGCCTGCGAGATCACCGGTCCCGCTGCGCTGGCGTCGGGTACGAACTCGACGACCGAGTTCACCTTCGACGGTTCCGGGGTCGAATCGTTCGATTCGTTCGAGGTCGTGGAATCCGGCACCTACTCGTTCCAGTGCGATTCGCCGGCCGTCGTCGCATCCATCGACGCGTCCGGCATCCTCAGCGGTGTCGGCGGCGTGCTGCTCGCAGTCGTCGGCGGTGGATTCGGCGGCCTGCTCGCACTGGTGGGCATCGTGCTCTGGATCATCGCCGGCCGAAAGCCGAAGACCGTCTGACATTCTCGCGCCGACACATTCGGGCCGACGTCGCCGCGGCGCTCATCGACGGGGCGTCGATCAGCCGCGCCGACGCCCCTTCCGGGCCCGCAGATAGTCGCCGACCACGGCGGCGCCGAGGCCGTCGACGTCCGGTGCCACCACGCGTCCGCCGATCCGGCGGGCGATCTGATCCATGAAGTGGGCCAGCCCGGGATCCTCGCCGAGACGGAAGAACGTGACCTGGGCGCCGATTCGCGCGACATGGTCGAGTTCCCGAACCGTCAGCGCGATGGTCTGCGGGTGCGGCGGATAGAAGAAGAACGGTTCCCCGCTCGGATCGAGATGCGCGGTCGGCTCCCCGTCCGTGACCACCAGGACCACCGGCTGCGCATTCGGGAACCGCCGGAGGTGCCGCTGGGCGAGCAACAGTGCGTGGTGCAGGTTGGTCCCCTGCTCCATCCGCGGTTGCAGACCGGTGAGCTCGGCGATGTCGATCGACCGCGCATACCTTCCGAATGCGATTAGGTGGAGTTCGTCGCTGCGGAAGCGCGTGGAGATCAGATGATTCAGGGCGATCGCGGTGCGCTTCATCGGCGTCCACCGGCCCTCCATCTCCATCGAGAAGGACGTGTCCACGAGCAGGACCACCGCAGCCTGCGTACGGCTCTCGGTCTCCGAGACCTCGACGTCGCGGACGTCGATACGCACTCCCGATCGCGCCATCTCCGACGTCGCGAGCGACGGTTCGTGGGTCTCGGACACGGTGCGCAGCACCGCATTCGACACGGTCCGGGTGACGTCCCAGGGGTCGGTGTCGCCGAATTCCCACTCCCGGGAAGCGCCGGTCGGCTCGCCGAGCAGTCCGGTCTGGCGGGTCTGGCGATCGCCCCGGCGGCCCGACAGCTGCTCGGCGATGTCGCGGAAGATCGACTGACCCAGCTGGCGCATCGCCTTCGGACTCAGCCGGAGCTGACCGTCTGCGGTGCGGTCGAAAAAGCCCTGCTCGGACAGCGCCTTCTCGAGCTCGGCCAGCATTCTCGCGTCGACCGCCGCGTCGTCGCCGAGCTGCCGGGCGAGCGCGTCGAGATCGATGTCGTCCATCTGCGCGCCGGCATACTGCTGTGACAGCTGCTCGGAGAGCGCCTCGAGTTCGGAGATGTCGCGTAGTGCCGCGGCCCCCTCGCCCAGTCCCATCGGCTGGTCGCCGGAGAACGACTGCGCGTCGTCCCAGTCCAGACCCGGTCGAGCCGCCCGGAGCTGCGAATCCATCTGCGCCAGTTGGTTCATGAGGTCCGGCGACCCGAACGCCTGCTGCGCCAGCTGGTCGAGCTCGGCGCGCTGCTCGGGGGTCAGCGAGTTGTAGAACTGTTGGGCCGCGGCCGCGCGCTGGGCGAGGGAATCGATGAGTTCCTCGGTGTTGCGCGGGTTCTCCGGGAAGAACTCACCGTGCTTGGCCATGAACTCGTCGAATGCCTCGGTGGTGTCCTCGCCCCGGTTGTGCGCGGCGAGGAGCTCGTTGAGGTCGCCGAGCATCTCCGAGATTCGTTGCCGGTCCTGCTCGTTCGCCCCCTCGAGCGCTTCCTTCATGCCGGCGAAGCGCTGGTCGAGCAATTCCCGGCCGAGCAGGTCCTTGATCTTGTCGTAGTCCTCACGCGCCTGCGGACTGCGCCAGTTGTACTCCGACAGTTCTTCGACGGCCTGGGCGGTCGACGGCGGCAGACTCCCGATCTGCATCTCGGCGAAGCGGGCGTCGTCGTCGAGATCACGCGCGAGTTGCTTGCGCTCCTCGAGTACCGCACGGTCGAGGAGTTCGCGGATCTCGGCGAAGGTGCCGTCGAGGTTGCGCTTCTTCAGCAGTTCCTGCCGGCGACGGTTGATCTGCTCGCGCAACTTGTCGAGTCCGCGCATGTTCGGTGTCCCGCGACGCAGCAGTTCCCGGAGCGCCCGCTGCGGCGACGCGCCGGCCATGACATCGTCGCCGATCGTCTCCAATGCCTCGCGCAGATCGACCGGCGGCGCGAGCGGATCGGGGCCGCCGCTGTACCGCTGGTAGCGCGAACGGTGGAAGCTCTTGCGCGCCATGTGTTCTCCTCGTTTGTCGCGAACCCTTCGTGGCTCGTCGCTAACGCTCCTCGCACCTCAGGGAGCAAAGGCGGTTCCTGCACTCTCGCTCTCGCAGCGAGCCCCTGCCCCCTGAGGTGCAAGCGGAGCGAGCCACGAAGGGCTTAGCCGTAGATGGTCTGCCCGGTCTCGTCGGCCTCCTTGCCGATCCGACGGGCGAGGAAGAGTCCCTCGAGCGCGAGCTCGACCGCACTGGCACGCTCCCCGTCCGAGTCCGCTTCGAGGCGCTCGGCGATCTGGTCGAGAACGCCGGACGTGGTGTCCGGCGACGGGATGGAACCCAGCAGGTCGTCGGCACGCACCCGGTCGCCGGTGACCACCGGCTCGCCGTTCTCGAGGGCGGCGACGAGCGGCGCCATGTCGACGCCGCCGAGGTGGGCACGCACCGCGTCGGCGATGGACTTGCGCATCAGGTGCTCGAGGATCTCGAGTTCCCGGCCCTCTTCGCCGGACTCGAACTCGATCTTGCCGCGCAGCACCTCGATCACCGACTCGAGATCGACCACGCGTGCCACCGCCTGGTCCTCGCCCGTCACCGTCGCCCGGTGAAGCGCCGCGGCCGCAACGGTTTCGGCACCGGCGATGGAGAAGCGGGCGGAGACTCCCGATCGCTGGTCGATCGACGGGTGGTCACGGGCGTAGCGGGTGAACCGCGCCAGGATCTCGGTGATGAAGGTCGGGACGCTGGCGGTCAGATCCGCCTCCTGCTCGATCACCGACACCTCGTCGTCGAGCTCGAGCGGGTAGTGCGTCCGGATCTCGGCGCCGAAGCGGTCCTTGAGCGGGGTGATGATCCGGCCGCGGTTGGTGTAGTCCTCGGGGTTGGCACTGGCCATCACCAGGACGTCGAGCGGCAGTCGCAGGGTGTACCCGCGGACCTGGATGTCGCGCTCCTCCATCACGTTCAGCATCGACACCTGGATGCGCTCGGCGAGGTCGGGCAGCTCGTTGATGGCCACGATGCCGCGGTGCGAGCGCGGGATGAGCCCGAAGTGGATCGTCTCCGGGTCGCCGAGGCTGCGACCCTCGGCGACCTTCATCGGGTCGATGTCACCGACGAGGTCGGCCACGGAGGTGTCCGGCGTGGCCAGCTTCTCGCTGTAGCGCTGCGAACGGTGACGCCACTCGATCGGCAGATCGTCGAGCAGGTTGGCGGCCTTCCGAATCGACCCGGGGGTGATGGGTTCGTAGGGATGCTCGGCCAGCTCGGAACCCGCGATGACCGGCGTCCACTCGTCGAGGAGCCCGACGAGGGTGCGCAGGATGCGGGTCTTGCCCTGGCCGCGCTCGCCGAGCATGACGACGTCGTGGCCGGCGATCAGCGCCCGTTCCAACTGCGGGATGACCGTCGCCTCGAAGCCCACGATGCCCGGCCAGGGGTCGCGCCCCTCGCGGAGTGCGGACAGGAGGTTGTTGCGGATCTCGTCGCGCACACTGCGCTGCACGTGACCGCTGGCACGCAGTTCACCCAGGGTTCGGGGTGACGGATGCCGGGTTTCGGTCGACTGGGAGCCATGCGTGGTGAAGTTGTCGTCTGGCACCTCATCGAGGCTACTCCGCGTTGTCGAGCGCGTGCTCGTCATCACTCCTCGTCGCCGGCGTCCACCGCGGGTCCCGGCCGATGAATCCCATGAGGCGACTCACCGGGTCGGCATCGGCGTCCACCTCGACCTTCGGACCGTACTGACCCGAACTGCGGAGGATGTCGTCGATGGACGCCATGCCCTCGAGCAGTTGTCCGGCGAATCCGGGGTCGAGGTCGGGGGTGACGCCCTGGGATCGGGCGAGATCCCACGTGTGCATGTACACGTCGGCGGTGTAGAACCGGTCGATTGCCTCGACGAGTCGATGCTCGCCCGCCATCGGGTGGGTGAACGTGTCCTCGGCGGTCGGTCCGTCGAGGAGTGCCTGCACCGAGGCGGCGTGCTGTGACCACGCCCCGGCCGGGTCGTCGGCGACAGCGGGTCCCGCGGGCAGGGCCACCCCACCGGCGGCGAGGAAGCCGGTGAACCAGTCGACGAGGTGGGCCACGACGTCGCGTGCCACCCACCCGTCGACCGGCGTGGGCGCCTCCCAGTCGCGGACGTCGGCGATGGCCTCCGCGAAGTCGGAGGCCACCTCTCGGTGACGCGACGATGCATCCAGTTCCGGCAGGGTCACGCCGGACACGATCAGATCTCGCCCTCGGTGAGCATGCGGTCGAGTGCGGCGTATCCCTCGTTCACGCCGACCTCCATGCCCGAGGCGAGCCAACCGTCGCGCGCTTCGAAGCTGTCGCACAGGGATTGGGCGTGGAGCCGCGTCGTGCCGTCGCCCAGATCCTCGAACCACAGGGTCTCCAGCGACACCGCATCGGGCATGCCGAGGAAGGTGAACGTCTGCACGATCTTGTCTTCGCCCACGGTGTGGAAGCACCCGCGGAATCCGAACTCCTGCCCCTCGTGGGTGGAGACATAGCTCCAGCTGCCGCCGTCGCGGACATCCCACTCGATGACCCGGCTGCTGATCGCGTCCGGCCCGACCCACCGGACGAAGAGTTCGGGGTCGGTGTGGGCCTTCATCAGCTGGGCGGGAGTTCCGCCGAAGTCGCGGGTGATCCGGATGAGGGGGACCTCTTTGTCGGCCTCGATGGCGGCCTCGGGATAGCGGGTCTGCGTTGCGGTCATGACACCTTTCCTTCCTTGTGGAGTGGTTGTTCGACCTCGGGGTCCGACACCGTCGGATGCTGGGCCTCGGGGCCGTCGTTCATCTCGGCGAGCAACGCGTCGAGGCGCTGGTAGCGCTCCTCCGCCCGCTTCCGGTACCGCTCGATCCATGTGGTCATGAGGTCGAACACCTCTGCTTCCAGATGGACCGGACGGGTTTGGGCCTCCCGGGTTCGGGTCACCAGGCCGGCGTCCTGCAGCACCTTCAGGTGCTTCGAGACGGCCTGGATACTGACGTCGTACGGTTCGGCGAGTTGGCTGACCGTCGCATCCGAGACCGCCAGCCGCGCAACCATGTCGCGCCGCGTCGGGTCCGCGAGTGCGGCGAACACCTTGGACAACTCGTCTGCCATCCGACCTCCTCAACCGTTTGGTTGAATACGATGGTGCGCCGGATCGTCGAACTTGTCAACCCCTCGGTTGAATAAGCTGGTCCCGGCTCGTGGACGACGCACTGAGCGGCATACGAGAACTCCCACCGCCGGCCGGGTGGCCGATGGTGGGAGTTCGGGATCGTCGGGAGGTTGCGGTCAGGCAGGTCCGATGGGCGCCTCGCCGCGCAGGGTGATCCGGTGCATCACCCGGCGGGCGTCGCCGTAGTCGCGGTTCGCGTAGTGCAGCGTGTTCCGGTTGTCCCAGAGGACGAGATCGCCGAGACGCCAACGGTGCCGGACGATGTGTTCGGGCTTGGTGAGGTGTGCGTAGAGCAGGTCGAGGATGCCGCGGCTCTCCGCCTCGGAGACGCCGTCGATGTGCGAGGTGAAACCGGGATTGACGAACAACGACTTCCGGCCCGTCTCGGGGTGAATCCGCACCACCGGATGGGTGACCGGCACCAGTTCGGTGACCTCCTCACCGTCCCAGGTGTTGCCGCGGCCGTTGCGTCGTTGCTTGAGGTAGTAACCGAATTCGCGGTTGCCGTCGTGTACCGCGCTGAGTCCGTCGATCATCCGCCGGACCGGTTCCGACAGCGACTGGTACGCGAGCTCGGCGTCCGCCCAGTTGGTGTCACCGCCGTTGCGCGGCAACACAACCGGACGCAGGATCGAGCCCATCGGCGGACGCGGCATGAAGGTGACATCGGTGTGCCACACGTCGGCGAAGCCGTTGTCTGCGCTGTCGAGCGAGTAGACCTCGCCGGGGACGTCGCCGCTGTTCCACACCGGATGCCCGAAGGTCAGGTCTCCCAGCCGGTTCCCGAACCGGATGTGCGCCTCGTCGTCGAGGTGCTGGTCGCGCAGGACGATGACCTTGTAGTCGATCAGCGCCCGGCGCAGCGCGGACACCTGGGCGTCGGTGGCGGATGCGACGTCGACGCCGCGGATCTCGGCACCGAAACTCGGGCCGAACTCGTCGATGTCGAATTCGACTCCGCCGGAGATGGTTCCGGCGTCAGGACGGTGCGTGGGGACGACGGGGTGGGAGGTGGTGGTCATGAGGATTGTTCTCCAGGTCGATGCAGGCGGGGGTCGGAGCGGGGTGCGCCGGCGGCGAACCGTGATGCGATCCGTCCGCCCAGTTCATCGAGTGGAGGGTGCCCTGGTGTGCGCTGATCGTGCCGAACGCGCCTCGCGTATTTCCGCTGGTTGAGCCGGCGAGGAGCGGAGCCGCCGGGCCGAGCAAGCGACGAAGGAGCGCGTCGAGGTCGACGAGCCGAGTCGAAGCCACTGCTGTGGCGGACGACGCTGGAAGGGAGGGCACCCCCACTTTCTAACCGGCCGCCGCGCCACCGGACAGGGTTGAGCCCACGCTGAGGAAAAGGCCCGGCCGCTCATGCGACCGCGACATCCTTCACCTCAGCATCTTTCACGGCGGCCTCCTTCACCGCGGCACCGATCTCGGCGCGCAGGGCGGCGTATTCGGGTGAACCGCGTAGTTCGTCGGGTTCGACGCCGGTGCGCGGCAACGTCGAGGTGAGGTCCAGTGCGACCTGTCCCGGTCGTTTGGTGAGCACGATGATCCGACTTCCCAGGAACGCTGCCTCGTCGGCGCTGTGGGTGACGAAGACGTTGGTGCGTCCGCTGTCCGCGCTCACCGCCCGCACATCCTCCTGCAACCGTTCCCGCGTGAGGGCGTCCAGCGCCGCGAACGGCTCGTCGAGCAGCAGCAACGGCGTATCGGCCGCCAGCGCACGGGCGATGGCCACCCGCTGCTGTTGCCCGCCGGAGATCTCCCAGATGCGCCGGCCGGCGGTGTCGTCCAGACCGACGCGTTCGAGGAGTTCGGCGCGGCGTGCCACCCGTTCGGATTTGGGGACCTTCGCGTACTTGAGCGCGAGATCGACGTTGCCGCCCACCGTCTTCCACGGGAACAGGCGCGGTTGCTGGAAGACGACTCCGGAGGTCACCCCGGGTACCGGGGCGCCTCCCGACACCTCCACCCTCCCCACCGTCGCGGGTTCGAACCCGGCGATGAGTCGCAGGAGGGTGGACTTGCCGCATCCGGACGCACCCACCAGCACCAGGAACTCGCCCGGCGGGACGTCCAGGTCGACCGGGCCGACCGCGGTCACGGCGTCCGCACCTGTCCCGTACCTCTGGGACACGTTGTGCAGACGGATCGAGCCGCGTCGCCCCTCGGGTCGGTCCGGCGGACTACTGCTGTTCGAGGACACCCGGCAATCCCTCTGTGTAGATGGCCTCGCGGAAGGTCTCGATCGGCGGTGCGGCCGGGATCTGCTGCTGCTCGGCGAGGAACACCGCCGCGCTGTGTAGGTTCTCGGAGAGATTGCCCGGGTTGCCCTGGGTACCGAGCCACGTCGGACTGGTCAGCTCCGCGACGGTGAGGAAGGTGCCCTGCTTCAACTGGTTGGCCGCATCCTCCGGGGTCGTGCCCAGCTGTGCGGCGACGGCGTCGGCAGCGGCCTGCGGGTCGTCCTTGATGAGGGTGAGCGCGCGGGCCTGGACCTGCCGCCAGGTGTTCACGACCTCAGGGTTCGCCGTCGCGAATTCACTGGAGACCACACCGAGGTCGAGCGTGGGCTTGCCAGCGGTGGCCAATTGCCGGCTGGCGATGAGAGTCGTTCCGTCCTGGCGCAATTCGTCGAGCGTGGGCAGCCAGGTGTAGACCGCGTCGACGTCGCCGCGCTGCCAGGCCGCCAGCGAGGCCTGCGGCTGCAGATCGATCAGGTTCACGTCCTTCGGGTTCACGCCGGCCTGGTTCAGCGCGGCCAGCAGGCTGTAGTGGGCGGTCGAGGCGAACGCTGTCGCCACCCGCTTGCCCTTGAGATCGGCGACGGTCTCGATGCCGGTTCCGTTGCGCGCGACAAGGGCCTCGTTGTCGCCGGCGACGTCGAGGACGAAGGCCACCTGGTACGGGATGTTCAGCGGCGCGGACAGTCCACGGGCCACCGGGCTGGAGCCGATGGCGGCGAAATCGACCTCCTTGGCGACGAACGCCGTGTTGATGTCGGCACCGGAGTCGAACTTGGTCCACTTGATGTTGTAGTCCGGCAGCGCTTCTTCGAGCCACCCGTTGTTCTTGACGATCAGGTCGCCGCTCGGGAACGACTGGTAGGCGAGCCGGATCGTCGGCTTGCTGTCGTCCCCGGAGTTGTCGACCGAGCAACCGGCGAGCACCAACGCCACTGCGGCGATCATCCCGAGCACCGCGCCGAAGCGCGACCGGCGCACCCGGGACGAACCGGCCCCTTTGCGTGTGATTGTCATGTCTTTCAGGCCTTTCCGCGCCACGGCACCACTCGGTGCTCGATTGTTCGTAGGAGCCCGTCGATGATCAGTCCGGACAGACCGATGGCGATGATGCCGACCAGGACGACGGGGGTGTTGTTGTAGTTGCTGGCGTCCTTGACCACGCCACCGATTCCGGGAATGCCGTTGAAGAGCTCGGCAGCGACCACGGAGGAATACGCGATGCCGACCGAAAGCCGCACGCCGGTGAAGGTCTCGGGCAGCGCCGAGGGTACGACGACGTCGCGGATCACCTCGGATCGCGAGGCCCCGAGCGCGCGCGCCGCCTCGATGAGACTCACCGGCGCGGCACTGACGGCGGCGGTGGTCGCCACCGCCGCGGGCGGTAGCGCGGCCAATGCCAGCAGCGTGATCTTCGGCGCCTCGTCGATGCCGAGCCAGATGACCAACAGAAAGAAGTAGGCCAGCGGCGGTAGAGCGCGCAGGAACGTGAGCCACGGTTCTAGCAGGCGTCGGAACCACCCCACCGTTCCCATCGCCAGACCGAGCAGCACGCCGAGGATCACGCCGATCGCCACACCTGCGAAAACCCGGCGCAGCGTCATGTACAGGTGTTCCCACCAGTAATAGTCGGCATAGCCGCGGATTCCGTCGTGCGTCGTGGACATGTCGACGAAGGCCTGCCACACGGTGCCCAGGCGCGGCACGAAGGTCTCACTCCAGATCCCGCTGACGGCGACGACCTGCCACACGGCGGCGAACAGCACCACCGAGAGCAACGGGAGTCCCACCCGGGTCAACAGCGATCGCGCGCGAGACGAACCGCCGGGCGACGTGCGCTCCGCCCCACCACCCGCTTCGTCCGGGGTGATGTCCACAAACAAGGTCACCGTGCATGTCTAGACATCGCGAACCCCGGCGACCAGAGTTTTCCTCTCCGAGAGGGAAAACTCCCGCCGGATGCATACGGATCCGGCGCGATGTGCTTGTGGCGTGGGGTTTCGCTGGTCGCGTCCGCGTGGGCGTCGCCTAGAACACGAACTGCGCGGCCACCTCGGCGACTCCGGCCAGCGCGGACTGGACGCGAGCGTGTAGCGCGACTCCGGCGGCTGTCCATCCGGGTTCGTCGTCGAGGTCGGCGTCGTGTGGACGCGCGTTCCACACGTCGTTCCACTCGGTGAGCTCCGCTGCCAGCTCGGGGTCGAGGCCCAGGCGCAATGGGTCGGCGGGGTAGTTCTCGGTGAAGTTCTCCCAGAGTGGTCCGGCGCCCCACTCGGGAAACATGCGGATGAGCCGCAGGTCGTCGGGAAGCACCACCGGTCGTGACTCTGCGGAGCGGGAGGCAAGATATCGCAGTTGCATCTCGGCTCGCCCTGCCCGCTCGACCCGTGTTCGAGCGGGCTCCCGATAGTCGTACCCCGACAGCCACACCAATCGCTCATGGTCGGCTCGATCGTCGCCGACAGCGAGCGACCACAACTCGTCCTGATCGGTGAAGAAGTAATCCGCGTCCGAGATCACCGTCGTCACATCACATCCGGAGTAGTCGAGGACCTCCGCGCGGCAACCGGCCCCGTCGCACTCGAAACCGAAGAGTCTCGAACGTGTCTCGCCACCGGTGTCATCGCCACCCGACCGCGCCGTGTTGCTGTTCGTCATCTCTTCACACCCCCGATCAGCCAGAATCTCACATACATCCAGCCGCCCTAAGCGACAAACCCTTTGCGACCGAGGTGCACGACAAGACGCCTGCGCGTCCGAGGTGCGGGAAGCGTACGCATGCTTCCTGATCCGAAAGAACCGCAAACCCCTGGTCCCTGAGGTGCGAGGAGCGCAAGCCGCCGGGCCGAGCAAGCGACGAAGGAGCGCGTCGAGGTCGACGAGCCACGAAGGGCCCTGATGAGGCACCTTGCGAGCCCTTCGTGGCTCGCTTCGCTCGCACCTCAGCAAGCAGAAGTCTGAACGCTCACGAGTGCTTTTCGTAGTCCACAACGGCCGCCAGGCCGTACTTACTGAGGTGCAAGAAACGAACCCTCCCCCGCTCCCCGAGACGGGAGAAGCGCAAGCACCGACCCCCTCCGTCCCCGAGGCGCGACGAGCGCAAGCGACGAGCCTCGAAGGGGTCTACACCCCAGGCCGAACTCAAAACCGCTCGCAATCAGGCCGATCGAACGTGAACCGAATTGCGGGACGAGTGTGACTGGAGTACACCTTTGTCAACAATCCACGCCCACTCAACGCGAATCGACGCACAGACGACGAAATATGCTGCACAGTCGATGAATTCGTGGTTCTCGGCCTGTGGAATTTTCTCGAAATCGAACGAATGTTCCGGTACCTTGGAGTCATGCCAGAGCTCGCCACCCTCCTCGATCAGCTCATCGAAACCACCCCACCCGCCGACGACCCAACCGGCAGAGCAACATTCGACGCCCTCGAGACACTGCGCCTGATCCGCAACACCGTCGACCACCAGATCGTCACCCACACAGCGCAACTCGACGACCTCTGTGTCGCCCAGAAAGCGGGCAGCACCACCAAGAAACTGCTGATCGAGTCAGGCCATGCCCCGGTCGCCGCTCTTCGCACCATGCGCAGTGTCGACGCCCTGCCCAACCTGCCCGCTTTGGCGCGTCACGCGGCCGACGGGCGGCTGTCCAGCGAGATCGTCGACGCCATCGTCCGAGGCATGCACCAGATCGACAAGCGTTGTGGTGAGGCGCTTTCCGACGACAAGCGCTCACGGTATGAGCTCGAACTCATCGCCCAAGCACTGTCCGGTGCGACGCCGACGCAAGTACTCAAGCATGCCCGAGCCATCGTCAACACTCTGGCGGACACCTCCGACACCAGCGTACCGGCCGCCGACGACCCATCGCTGAACGCGGTCAACGCGCACACCACCGACGACGGCCGCGTCGAAATCCGGGCCGACCTCACCCAGATCGTCGGCGAGAAGTTCCAGGCCATGATCGACGAACGATCGTGTCCA
>NZ_JAMBDT010000074.1:0-25523 GCF_025143765.1 Gordonia sp. p3-SID1431 | reverse complement strand
CGCGTCACGAAGGGTCTTGGCGACCGAGTCAGCGAACCCGGATACCCATCCCCGCAACCGTCTCGGCGACCCCACCGCTCCCTAATCCGAAAGAGGCGCATAACCCCTGCTCCCTGAGGTGCGAGGAGCGCAAGCGACGAGCCACGAAGGGTCAGCGCACCGTGATCCCGAAGCCCGCCACCGTCTCGCCGATCACCGGGTAGCCCGGGACCTCGCCGACCACGAGCAGCCCGCCCGAGGTCTGTGCGTCCGCGAGGAACAGCAGGTCGTCCTCGGCGACACCGGAACCGACCGTGAGGTGCGGACGCACCCAGTCGAGATTGCGGCGGGTACCCCCGGACACGAAACCGTCCCGAAGTGCCTGCGCCGCCCCGTCGACCGCGGGCACCGAAGCGCGGTCGACTACCGCGCCGACCCCCGACGCGCGGCACAGTTTGTGCAGATGCCCGAGCAGGCCGAAGCCGGTCACGTCGGTCGCCGCGCGGACGCCGGCCGCGACCGCGGCGCTCGACGCATCGCGATTGAGCGTCGTCATCAGGGCGATCGCCTCGTCGAACACCTCGCCGGTCTGCTTGTGCCGGTTGTTCAACAGTCCGACCCCGATCGGTTTGGTCAGGGTGATCGGCAGCCCCGGCTCGGCCGCGTCGTTGCGCAACAACCGGCCGGGTTCGGCCACCCCTGTCACCGCCATGCCGTACTTCGGTTCCGGATCGTCGATGGTGTGCCCGCCGATCACCGGACAGGCGGCCTGCGCCCCGACGTCGAGACCGCCGCGCAGCACCTCGGTCATCAGCTCCATCGGCAGCACCTCCCGCGGCCAGCCGACCAGGTTGATGGCGACGACGGGGGTGCCGCCCATGGCATAGATGTCCGACAGCGCGTTGGCCGCGGCGATGCGGCCCCAGTCGTACGGATCGTCGACGACCGGGGTGAAGAAGTCGGCGGTGGAGAGCACCGCGACGTCGTCGCGGATACGCACTGCCGCGGCGTCGTCGCCGTCGTCGAGTCCGACGATGATGTCGTCGCCGACCTGGCCGGTGAGTCCCGCGACCGCCTGCTCGAGCTCGCCCGGCGGGATCTTGCACGCGCATCCACCACCGTGGGCGTAGCCGGTCAGTCGGATGGGTGTCTCGCTTCGCACGGTCACCGTGTCGAGGGTAGCCCTCCGGTAATCTCCGATGCTGTCCTCCGGCGATCGCTACCATCGGGCTCATGAGGCAAGCAGACGGCGAGTACTACGTCACGGCCGGCGAGCTGCAGGCGTTCTGGGAATCCGGTCACCACTACTGGTACATGCGGGAGGACGGGTCGACCGACCTGTACGCCGACGAACTCGATATCACCCACGGCTGGCCCATCTTCCTGATGAAGCGCGACGAGGAGTGGTTTGCGAAGTGGGACGGCGATTTTGAGCGTGCCGTCGATGACGATCTCAACCCGAAGTTGATCCGCCACTTCGAGGAACTCATCACCGAGGGCAACTGGCCGCACCGGCAGGACTGACCCGGCCGCACGTCGGATAGGTTGGGACCGCGTGGAGGCGTATGGGTCCTGGTGGGCTCCCCGGTCTTCAAAACCGAGGAGGTCGAGTATCTCGGCCTGGCGGGTTCGATTCCCGTCCGCCTCCGCCAGGGGGGTCGACCGTGACCCCCGCCGGCTGAGCCGGTGACGAGCGAAGCGAGAGCCACCCCCGCCGGCTGAGCCGGAGACGAGCGAAGCGAGAGCCCACCCCCCGCCGGCTGAGCCGGTGACGAGCGAAGCGAGGAGCCGTGTCGAAGCCCCCCGTCACCGATCCGCGCCGTCGAATTCCGCGAACCGACGCACTGTTGGCCCTGCCCGCGGTGTCCGCGGCGCGTGCACGACTGGGCGACACAGCGATTCGCGACATCATTCGCCAGGCCCAGGACGCGGCCCGCCGCGGCGAGACGCCACCGGATGACGTCGAGCGGATCGTCGTGGAATCGGTCAGCGCGTCGTATGCCTCGTCGATCCGCCCCGTGCTCAACGCCACCGGGGTCGTCGTGCACACGAACCTCGGGCGGGCACCGCTGTCACCCGCGGCGCTCGACGCCGTCGGCGCGGCGTCGGGTTACGTCGACGTGGAACTCGATCTCGAGTCCGGCACCCGGTCGAAGCGCGGGGCGGCCACCCGCAGCGCTCTCCTACGAGCCTGTCCCGCAGCGGAAGACGCGCTGATGGTCAACAACGGTGCGGCCGCATTGGTACTGGCGACGACCGCGCTGGCGGCCGGGCGTGCAGTCGTCATCAGTCGTGGCGAGATGATCGAGATCGGCGCAGGTTTCCGGCTCACCGAACTGATCGCGTCGACAGGCGCCCGGTTACACGAGGTCGGCACCACCAACCGCACCCACGCACGCGACTACGCCGACGCCCTCACCGACGACGACGTCGGAGCAATTCTCAAGGTGCATCCGAGCAACTTCCGGGTCGAGGGCTTCACCAGCGAGACATCGCTCTCCGAGCTGCGCGGCCTCGCCCGGGCGCACGGCGTGCCCGTCGTCGCCGACATCGGCAGCGGACTCCTGCAACCCGACCCGCTGCTGCCCGACGAACCCGACGCCACCACGACACTCGAATCCGGCGCCGACCTCGTCATCGCCAGCGGCGACAAACTCCTGGGCGGACCACAGGCCGGACTCCTCCTCGGCGATGGAGCGCTCGTTCAGCGTCTCGCGAAACACCCACTCGCACGGGCCGTTCGCGCGGACAAGCTGGCACTGGCTGCGATGGAGGCAACCGTCGGCGGGCCACGACCCCCCGTCTGGGAATACCTCCACGCCGATCCCGACAGACTTCGCGTGCGTACCGAATCCCTGGGCACGGCAGTCGGATTCCCGATCGTCGCCCATGACGGACGGGTGGGTGGCGGTGGCGCACCCGGCGTGCCGCTGCCGGGGTGGGCGGTGCGGCTTCCGGTCGCAACGGCCGCCCGCCTACGCGTCGGCGATCCGGCCGTCCTACCCCGCGTTCACGACGACGCGTGTCTGGTGGACCTGCGCTGCGTTCCCGAAGCCGACGACGTGCGGGTACTCGCCGCGATCCGACAGGCTCTGGGCGCGTCGTGAAGTCGCGCTCGTGAAGTACGTGGTGGCCACCGCCGGACACGTGGACCACGGGAAGTCCACACTGGTGCGTGCTCTGACCGGGATCGAGCCGGACCGATGGGAGGAGGAACGACGCCGCGGGCTGACGATCGACCTCGGTTTCGCCTGGACCACACTGCCTTCCGGTGCCGACGTGGCCTTCGTCGACGTCCCCGGCCACGAGCGGTTCATCCCGAACATGCTGGCCGGCCTGGGCCCGGCGCCCGTCGTCCTGTTCGTCGTCGCCGCGGACGAGGGATGGAGCGCCCAGTCCGACGACCACCGTGATGCCGTCGCCGCCCTCGGCATCGAGTACGGGCTGCTGGTCATCACCCGAGCCGACCGGGCCTCGCCCGACCGCGTTCGTGAAGTGATCGATCTGTCGCGTGATCGCCTCAGCCGCACCGGCCTTTCCGATGCGCCGGCGGTCGTGGTGTCGGCGCCCGATCGCGTCGGAATCGACGAACTGCGCACACGGCTCGACGCCGTCTTGGCCGGGACATCACCGCCGTCGACCTCGGGGCGTGTCCGGTTCTGGATCGACCGGGTCTTCACCCGCACCGGCGCCGGCACCGTCGTCACCGGCACCCTATCCGCCGGGACCATCTCGGTCGGCGACACCCTGGACCTGCTCACGGTTGACGGCCGCCGGCGACTCGATGTCCGTGGATTGCAGAGCGAGGGTGCAACTCTCACCAGCGCCGGCCCGGTCAGCCGAGTCGCGATCAATCTGCGCGGCGTCGGCGTCGACGACGTCTCGCGCGGCGACGCACTCGTGACGCCCGGAGCCTGGCACACCTCCGCAGTCGCCGATGTCCGGCGCGTGAGCGGCATGTCCTTCGAGGAGGCACCGGAACACCTCGTCGCACACATCGGCACAGCGGCGCTACCGGTTCGGTTGCGCCCCTTCGACGGCGACCACGCGCGTGTGACCCTCGCCCGTGCCGTGCCGATGTCGCGGGGCGATCGGGTGGTGCTCCGGGATCCCGGCCAACGGATTGTTGGCGGTGGCGTCGTGCTGCACCCCGATCCCCCGGCGCTGACCCGGCGCGGCGACGCAACACGGCGCGCTGCCTCGCTGGCGGCCATGTCCGACGGCGCCGGGGCCGCCGAAGAAGTGCATCGGCGTGGCGCGATGCGCGTCACCGATCTGACGCGACTCGGCCTGGTCGACGACGCCGAGCCCGCTCCCCACGGCGTACGAGTGATCGGCGAGTGGTGGGTCGCCGAAACCTCCCTCACCGCCTGGGCGGAACGGCTTCACGCCGCCGTCCGCGAACTACATCAACGGGACCCGTTGTCGGCCGGGCTCTCTGCGGCCGGCGCACCCGCGCTGCTCGGGCTCCCGGACACGACGCTGCTGGCGACCGTCATCTCGGAAGCCGGGCTGTCATCGTCCGACGGGCACCTGGCAATCCCGGGTCACAAGCCCTCCCTGGGTGATGCCGACGACGCGGTCAGCGCACTGGAGCGCCGGCTCGCCGACCACCCGTTCCGTGCACCCGAGGCCGATGACCTCACCGCACTCGGCTTGGGCGCCCGAGAACTCGCCGCCGCCGAGCGCACGGGCCGAATTCTCCGTTTGCGCGACGGTGTCGTGCTGTTGCCGACCGCCCCCGCCCTGGCGATGCGCATCCTCGCCTCGCTCGATCAGCCGTTCACCACCAGCGCCGCTCGTCAGGCGCTCGGAACCACTCGGCGCGTGGTCATTCCGCTACTGGAGTACCTCGACGCCCGCGGTTGGACCCGCCGTCTTGACGCCGGGCACCGGGAGGTCGTGCGCTGAGCAACGGGCGGTGGTCCTGTCGTACAGGTCGCCGTGTGAATCGCGGGAAGAGCTTCCGTCCGAGGCCCCTACCACACGACACCGACAAGTCGACATCAACGAATAGCATTGCACAGCAGTATGTTTGGCCTTGCCGCACGTCTGGATTGGTGTACACTCGAACCTACATTCGCAGCAACGGTTCTCGGAGGAGGTGACCGTCATGCCCAGCACCGCACACGTCGGTGGCGACTCGACAGCGCCGCAACCGCGTGCCGTTGAGTTGGTGGCCGATCTCCACCGCACCCTCGACAAATTGCAGACCGTGGATCTGTCGCCGTGTACCGATGCCGAACTCGCTGAGGTGGCCGCGGAGACCGAACGCGCCATCGCTCGTCTGACCGTCGCCGGGGACCGGCAGATCGATCAGGCCGTCGCCCGCGACCTGCCACGCAAGGCCGGCTGCCGCACCCTGATGCAGTTCATGACCCACCGGCTACGAGTGTCGAACCCGATGCGCCGCCGTAAGCATATGGACGCCACCGCCCACCGGACCAGCCTCGGCGGCGAGGTCCTCCCACCCGAATACCCCTGTCTCGCCGAAGCGTTCGCACAAGGCACGGTCGGCACCGCGCACGTCCAGGCCGCATTGGACGTCCTCGACCGCATCCCGGGCACCATCGACCACGACATCAAGGTCGCCGCTGAACGACAGATGGCCGAAATCGCCGAAGCCCACACGCCTGCCGAGATCACCCGGCTCGGCGCGCGGCTGCTCGCCCATCTCGACCCCGACGGCACCCTGGCCGACGACACCGACCAGAAACGACGCCGCGGCCTGTGGATCGGTCGGCAACGCGCCGACGGCACCGCCAAGATATCGGGCACCCTGACACCCGAACTCGTCGCCCGGCTGACGATGATGTTCGCCGTCTGGGGCAAACCCGGACTCAACAACCCCGACGACCCGCAGTCGCCTCGCGGACCGGCCGGCACCGCCGACCCCGACGCCCTGGCCTCGGCAGCCGACCGCGACGGCCGCACTCTCGCCCAGACCAATCACGACGCCCTCGACGCCGCACTGGCCGCAGGCTTCGCCGACGGAACACTGGGAACCTCGCACCGAGGCCTGCCCGTGCAACTGATCATCAAAGCCGACCTCTCCGACCTGACCCGCGAAGCCGGACTCGCCACCACCGCCACCGGAACCCTGCTGCCCATCCGGGACTTGATCGCGATGGCCGCCGACATGCAACCCTGGCTCGCGATCTTCAAAGACGCCACCACCGTCCCCCTGCACTTCGGACGGGGCAAACGCCTCGCCACCCGCGAACAACGCCTGGTCTCCTTCGCCCGACCCGACGGCGAGGTGTGCTCGGCTCCCGGGTGCGATCAGCCCGCCACCCAGGTCGAGCTTCATCACGCCGAACGAGACTGGGCCAAGGGCGGACTCACCGACATCGATGACCTCGCACCGGCCTGTCCCCGCCACAACCGCATGGTCGGCGACCAACCCGGCCAGTACACCACCCGGATCGTCCGGTCCGGGCCAGACGAAGGCCGCTGCGCCTGGCGACTCAACGTCGAACCCGGCGCACCGCCCAACCCCGAATACATCAACCGCCGACCCGACATACCCAAGCGGTTGCAGGCCCACCTGGCACAGGTGCGGCGAGAGATCCACGGACGCACCACGTCCGGCGACGAGCCACGCCCACATGACGCGCGCCGCTCATGGCTGAAAACCAGCCACGTCATCGACGTCCGACCACCCCGACCCGGACCACGCACGCCCCGGCCCTCCCTCGTCGAAGCACACCTCATGGAGTTACTCGCCACCTCGTGAAGTTCGCCGGCTCATCCGCGGTGGTCAGCGCGTGAGGACCACCTTGCCGATCGCCCCTCCGGATTCGGAGACTCGGTGCGCTGTACGAAGATTCTCGATCGTGAAACCAGCCAGTTCACGGTTGACAGTGCTGCGAATCTTGCCGGCGTCGACGAGTTCGGCGACCCGGCCGAGGATCTCGTGTTGTGAGTCGTCTTCCGGTGCGAACAACGGCTTGGAGAACATCAACTCCCAATGCCAACTCTGGCTCTTCTGCTTCAGCGGGAGGGTATCGAGACCTTCGGGCTCGTCAATGGCGACGACCTGACCGTGTACACCCATGATGTCGGCATAGGACTCGACATTTCCGTCCGAGTGGGGCGAGAAGATGTAGTCCACACCGCGCGGAGCGTATGCCCGCACGTCCTCGCGCAGGCGTCTCGGGTCGACGACGTGGTGGGCACCGAGTCCTCGCGCCCATTCCTGCGACTCAGGCCGTGACGCGGTTGCGATCACGGTGAGATCAGTCAGGGTCCGGGACAACTGAATGACCATCGAGCCGACGCCCCCGGCACCCGCCACCACGACGATCGTTCCCGAGTCCGCGGAATTGACCCGCAGCTTCTCGAACAACGACTCCCAGGCAGTGATCGTGGTCAACGGCAGTGCGGCAGCCGCGCCGAAGTCGAGGGACGACGGTTTGCGCCCGACGATCCGCTCATCGACAAGATGGAACTCGGCATTCGTTCCCGGCCGATCGATCGAACCGGCGTAGTAGACCTCGTCCCCGACGGCAAACCTCGACACCTCGTCGCCGATCCCGACGACAATCCCCGCCGCGTCGAATCCCAGAACACGCGGCGGATCGGAGTCACGCAGGCCTGCACGCACTTTGGTGTCCACCGGGTTGACCGAGACCGCGCGGACCTCGACGAGGAGATCGTGCGGACGGGGGGCCGGCACCGGCATTGTCGTCTCGGCGAACGCGCTCGGGTCCTCGACGGAGTTCGCAGCGACCGCGACCAGGGCTGTCATCTCTCGTGTCATGGCGCTAAGGTATCCCCACGACCCCAGTTACCCGCAAGGGCTCCTAGTATCCAATAGAAAGCATCGAGGCCAGCGCCATGTCACTACCGTCCCATCGCGGAGACGCCTACTCTGCGTCGTGTCCCTGCCGAGGGATGCTCGACCTTCTCGCCGACAAGTGGAGCGCCCTGGTCATCGGCGCCCTCCGCGATCGACCGATGCGGTTCGGAGAGCTCCGCGTGCGGCTGGACGGGATCAGCCCCAAAGTCCTCACGGCGACTCTGCGTCGGTTGGAGACAGCCGGGATGCTCACCCGCACCGTCTATCCGGCGGTCCCGCTGCACGTCGAATACGAACTGACGGAACTCGGGGTGGACGCCGCCGGGCCGCTGGACGCACTGCGCCTGTGGGTAGAGGACAACCTCGACCGCTTCCCACATCCGTAGCCGGCGCAGACAAAGGGACCCATCCCGAAGGATGGGTCCCTTTGTCATTCACTTGTCAGTCACGAACTCAGCCGAGTACCAACGACTCTCCGTCGGCACTGACGTTGACCGGCACGACGTCACCGTCGCGGATGTCGCCGGCGAGCAGCTGCTTGGCGAGCTGGTCACCGATGGCCTGCTGCACCAGGCGGCGCAGCGGGCGAGCACCGTACAGCGGGTCGAATCCGCGTGCGCCCAGCCATTCCTTGGCCTTGGTCGACACCTCGAGGTCGAGGCGACGCTGCGCGAGGCGCTTCTTGAGCTGGTCGAGCTGGATGTCGACGATCGACACCAGTTCCTCCGGGCTCAGGGCGTCGAAGATCACCACGTCGTCGAGACGGTTGATGAACTCCGGCTTGAACGCCGACCGCACCGCCATCATGACGTGATCCTTGTCGCCCCCCGCACCGAGGTTCGAGGTGAGGATCAGGATGGTGTTGCGGAAGTCCACCGTCCGGCCCTGACCGTCGGTCAGTCGACCTTCGTCCAGTACCTGCAGCAGCACGTCGAACACGTCCGGGTGAGCCTTCTCGATCTCGTCGAACAGGACCACCGTGTACGGACGACGCCTCACCGCCTCGGTCAGCTGGCCGCCGGCCTCGTACCCGACGTAACCGGGCGGAGCACCGACGAGCCTTGCCACGCTGTGCTTCTCGCCGTACTCGCTCATGTCGATGCGGACCATCGCCCGCTCGTCGTCGAACAGGAACTCGGCGAGCGCCTTGGCCAGCTCGGTCTTACCGACACCGGTGGGGCCGAGGAACATGAACGAGCCGAGCGGCCGGTTCGGGTCCGCGACACCGGCGCGGGCACGACGCACCGCGTCGGACACCGCCTGCACCGCATCCTTCTGACCGATGACCCGGTGTCCCAGTTCCTCTTCCATGCGCAGCAGCTTGGCGGTCTCGCCTTCGAGCATGCGTCCGGCCGGGATTCCGGTCCACGCCGACACGACCTGGGCCACGTCGTCGGGTCCGACCTCCTCCTGCAGCATCACGTCCTGAGAAGGATCCGTGCCGGTCTTCTCGATCGCGGCCTCGAGCTCCTTCTCCAGTCCGGGGACGCGACCGTACCGCAGCTCGGCGGCGCGTCCGAGATCACCGTCGCGCTCCGCGCGATCAGCCTCGCCGCGAAGCCTTTCCAGCTCCTCTTTGAGGTCTCGGACCGCGTCGATCGCGGTCTTCTCCGACTGCCACCGGGCGGAGAGCTCGTTGAGCTTCTCCTTCTGGTCGGCCAGCTCGGCGCGGAGCTTCTCGAGCCGCTCCTTCGACGCCGCGTCGGTCTCCTTCTGCAAGGCGACCTCCTCGACTTCGAGACGGCGGACGATCCGCTCGACCTCGTCGATCTCGACGGGGCGCGAGTCGATCTCCATCCGCAACCGCGACGCGGCCTCGTCGACGAGGTCGATGGCCTTGTCGGGCAGGAAGCGCGAGGTGATGTAGCGATCGGAAAGCGATGCGGCAGCGACCAATGCGGAGTCGGTGATGCGCACGCCGTGGTGCACCTCGTACCGGTCCTTCAGGCCGCGGAGGATGCCGATGGCGTCTTCGACCGACGGCTCGCCGACGTACACCTGCTGGAAGCGACGCTCTAGTGCGGCGTCCTTCTCGATGTACTTGCGGTACTCCTCGAGGGTGGTGGCACCGACCAGCCGCAGCTCACCACGGGCGAGCATCGGCTTGATCATGTTGCCGGCGTCCATCGCGGAATCGCCTGTCGCACCGGCTCCGACGATCGTGTGCAGCTCGTCGATGAAGGTGATGACCTGTCCGGCCGACCCCTTGATCTCGTCGAGCACGGCCTTGAGCCGCTCCTCGAACTCGCCGCGGTACTTCGCACCGGCGACCATCGAACCCATGTCGAGGGAGATGACGGTCTTGTTGCGCAACGACTCCGGCACGTCGCCGGCGACGATGCGCTGCGCGAGACCTTCGACGATGGCGGTCTTGCCGACGCCGGGCTCACCGATGAGGACCGGGTTGTTCTTGGTCCGCCGGCTGAGCACCTGCACGACGCGCCGGATCTCGGTGTCGCGGCCGATGACCGGGTCGAGCTTGCCCTCGCGGGCGGCCGCGGTCAGGTCGGTCGAGTACTTCTCGAGAGCCTGGTAGGTCGATTCGGGATCCTCGGAGGTGACCCGTGCGCTGCCGCGCACGGCGACGAACGCCTCGCGCAGAGCCTGCGGAGTCGCACCGAGGTTGTGCAGCAGTTTGGCGATGTCGGAATCACCGGTCGCCAGGCCGACGACGACGTGCTCGGTCGAGACGTACTCGTCGTCGAGCTCACCGGCCAGCTGCTGAGCTGCGGTGACGGCCGCGATCGATTCGCGGGATAGTTGAGGCGTCGAGCTGGCGCCGGACACCGTCGGCATGCGATCGACCAGAGCCTGGGCCTGCGCACGAACGCTCGACGGGTCCACGCCCACTGCCTTGAGCAGCGGCGACGCGATGCCGTCGGACTGATTGAGCAGTGCCACGAGGATGTGGGCCGGTCGCACGTCGGGGTTGCCAGCACTGGCCGCCGCCTGCACAGCAGAACTCAATGCTTGCTGCGTCTTGGTGGTGGGGGTGAAGCTGTCCACTCGCGTGCACCTTTCTCTTAAGTCCAACAGGCTCAAGTATGAGCCATACGCGGTCTACAACGCCAACATAGTTGAGTGCATTCCGCTCAAGCCTGAAGTTTCTGTGACATAGACCACTTGCTCCAGGATGTCGGGGGTTGGCGATCCCCCGCCCTCACAGCCGTCCAGGCTCGGGACCCGACGCCACAGACTCTCCGGAACGCGACAAACCGATCCGCAGTATTGAACGACGCACAAGTCGGGCGCCTATTCTTGAGCCCGATGTCACAGCTTTCACGCGACAAGAAGAAGCGCCGCGCCCAACGTAAGCGCAAACACGACTCCGGCAGTGGCAACCACTCCAACGTGGTACCGCTTTTCGGCACAGCAAGGCGACACGTTGCTCCCGAATCATTCAAGTCGTGGCTCCGCGATGAGGTCTTCCCCGGCGACGAGGAAGCTGTCACCCACATCGGGGCGTACGCGTTCATCGTGCTCGACGCCGTCGGGCAGACGAACCCCGGTTTCGATCCGCTCTCCTGGACTACCGACGACGTCGACACCATGGTGTCGATGCTCAACCACATCGAGTCGAACCAGCAGCAGGACGCCAAACCGCTCGCCATCGCGATCGAGACGCTGCGCCGCTACCTGGTCGAGACCGGCATGTGGCTCAGCACCGAATCCGTATCGGCCTATGCCGCCGAGCAGTTTGCCCTTGCCTCCGGGCTCGAGTTACGGACCACGACAATCGAGGAAGTCGACGAGGCCACCGAACGCGCTGCCCTCCTGGACACACAGCCCGTCCGGCGGGTCACCGAGCTGTTGGACTGGCTGGGTCCGCACCGCCCCACCACGCAGAGTCGGTGGCTCAAACCGGCCGAGGCCCGCGACCTCGCCCGCCGACTCGACATCGACTTCCCCGCTCACGTCAAGAGCATGAGCGACGTCGCGTCGTTACATCACCTGTGGGGCTTTGCCCAGGCCCTCGATATCGTCGAAGCCAATACCTCGAGCGCACGTCCCGGGCGCGCCGCCCATCTGTGGCGGGACGAGCCCCGGATCGACGTGCTGCGGGTGGGTCTCACCGCATGGGTTCGGTCCGGCTTTCCTCGGGAATACAACCCCGACATCGACTTCTCGTCGTCCTTGATCGGCGTGGTCATTAGCGGACTCGGCGATTCACCGCTGAGTATCGCCGAGATCAACGCCTGGGTCCCCAAACTCGGACTCAGCGAGTTCCTCGTCGAGGCAATCCATCGTCGGCTCGAGTTGTACATCGAAGAAGGCTGGCTGACGCTCGAGGGCGACAGGTACGTCGTTCCCGTCGCGTTACGCCCTGCCGTGGTATCTGCGCTCCCCCTGCCAGGACCTCCGCAGGACTAGACTTGGCCGGCGGCGCAGGGATCCGCTGACGTCCACAGTGCGCGATCGGTAACGGAATCCAGCACACATCCCGCACTCTGCACATCTGTTCGCGCAATATGGATTGAGTGACCACAGACAACTCCACCGGGCCGGTGATCTTCATCCTCTTCGGGTCGACGGGCGACCTCGCCAAGCGGATGGTCCTGCCGTCGCTGTACGAACTCCACCGGCGAGACCTGCTCCCCGACGGATGGCAGCTGATCGGCAACGGACGCGGCGACCGGACCGACGATGAATTCCGGCAACATGTGAAGGACGCGATCGAGGAGTTCGGTCCGGACGGGTCGGTGTCATCGGACGAATGGGAAGCGTTCGCCGAGACCATCCGCTTCGCCGGCGGCGGGTTCACCGTCGACGACCCCGGCCGTCTGCCAGAGGTGATCGACGCGGCCCGTGACGCCGTCGGCGACGGTGCTCAACTGGTCCACTATCTGGCCCTCCCACCGACCACCTTCGTCGACTACACGAAAGCCATTGCCGCGCACGATCTTGCGAAGGGATCCCGAGTCGTCTACGAGAAGCCGTTCGGTACGTCCCCCGACGGCTTCCGGACTCTCGACAAGGCGGTCCACGAATCCCTGGACGAGAAGCAGATCTACCGGATCGACCACTTTCTGGGGAAGGAGAGCACCCAGAACCTTCACGTCCTCCGTTTTGCCAACGGGTTGTTCTCGGGGGTGTGGAACCGCGAACACGTGGCAGAAGTCCAGATCGACGTCCCGGAGACCCTCGACATCGCCGACCGCGCCGCCTTCTACGACGCCACCGGCGCATTCCTGGACATGATCGTCACCCACCTGTTCCAGGTGGCGGCCGAAGTCGCGATGGAACCCCCGGTGTCGCTCGGCGCCGACGACCTGCTCGACGCGCGGGAGTCGGTCATCGCGGCGTTCCGGCCGCTGGACCCCACCGAGGTGGTCTTCGGCCAGTACGAGGGGTACCGCGACACCGACGGCATCCCCGCGGACTCCACCACCGAGACGTTCGCGGCAGTCCGCCTGTGGGTCGACACCAACCGCTGGCACGGCGTCCCGTTCCTGCTGCGGACCGGCAAGATGCTCGACCACAGCTCCCAGCGACTCAGCCTCGTGTTCCGCTCCCCCGCCGACGGTCCGCTGACCGATACCCCTGAGGACGGCACCGTGCTGACCTTCGATCTGGCCGGCGATGGTGCCATCGATCTGGCGGTCACCGTCAAGGAACCCGGTTCGGGCACCGACCTCTCCGTCGCCCACATGACCGAACAGCTCGACAAGGTGGCCGACGGCCTGTCGCCCTATGCCCGACTCATCGTCGACGTGCTGCGCGGCGATCGGTCGCTGTTCACCCGACCCGACGGCCTCGCGCATGTGTGGGAGGTGGCCGCACCGGTGCTGGCGAATCCGCCGGCGCCGCAACCGTATGCGGCTGGATCGACCGGCCCCGCGGCCGCCGACGACCTGTGCGGCGGGTCCGGCTGGATCTGAACGCGGACATGAGATCCGGTTGTGGTTTGTCCCGGTTACCGGCACAAAGCGCAACCGGATCCCGTGGCGCTCAGTTCAATCACCAAGCCGTCTATCGAGATTGATGGCCGCGCTGATGAGTGCGAGGTGGGTGAACGCCTGCGGCATGTTGCCGAGTTGTTCGCCGGTGAGTCCGACCTGCTCGGCATAGAGGCCGAGGTGATTGGCGTGGGTGAACATCTTCTCCAGCGCCAGCCGGGCGTCGGCCAGGCGGCCGACCCGGGTGAGTGCTTCGACATACCAGAACGAGCACAGGGAGAACGTCCCCTCGGCACCGTCGAGCCCGTCGTGCCCGCCGTCGGTGTCGTACCGGAACACCAGGGAGTCGCTCACCAGTTCTTCCTCGATCCGCTCGAGCGTGCGGAGGAACCGATCATCGGTGGGCGACAACAACTTCACGGCGGGGATGAGCAACAGCGCGGCGTCGAGCCGATCGGAGTCGAGCGTCTGGACGAAGGCCCCCACGTCATCGTTCCAGCCCCGCTCCATGATCTGCAGGAAGATGTCGTCGCGGGCCTTCATCCAACCGGCGACGTCGCCCGGTAGACCGCGCTGCCGACTCATCCGGATCATCCGCTCGAGGGCCACCCACGACATCACTCGCGAGTAGACGTAGTCCTGCGGCTTGCTCCGCACCTCCCAGATGCTCTGGTCCGGACGATCCCAGTTGTCGACGAGCCATCCGGCCACCGTGCACAGATGCGTCCAGGACCCATAGGAGATCCCCGGTCCGTACTTGTTGTACAAGTACACCGAGTCGATGAGCTCGCCGTAGATGTCCAGCTGGAGCTGGTCGGCGGCGGCGTTTCCGACCAATACCGGCGAGGTCTGACGGTAACCCTCCCAGTGGTCGAGTTCGGTCTCCTTCGGCGGCGGATCCCCGTCGACGGTGTACATCAACCGCAGCGGCCCCAGATCCCCCGCTTCATCGGCGCCATCGTCGAACCGGCAGGTCAGCCAGTCCATGAAGGCGCCCGCCTCGTCGGTGAAACCCAGCCGCAGTAGCGCGTAGAGCGTGAAGGCGGCATCGCGGATCCACACGTAGCGGTAATCCCAGTTCCGTTCGCCGCCGATCTCTTCGGGAAGCGCGGCGGTCACCGCGGACACCACCGCCCCCGACGGTTCGTGCGTGAGCAGTTTGAGCGTGAGCGCCGACCGGTGCACCATCTCCCGCCATCGGCCCGTGTAGGAGGAGCGCGAGACCCAGTCCTGCCAGAATGCGACCGTCGCGGCGACGACCGCGGGAGAACTGTCGTGGTCGAGCACTTCCGACCCGATGGGGTCGGGGGCGAGGACGAACGTCACGCACTGACCGGTCTCGACGGTGAAGTGGGCCTGTGCATCCCGGTCGTCGACGGTGTCGACATCGATCGTCGACGCGAGATGCAGCACCAGATCGTCGGTCTCGAAACGGAGTCGGCGTTCGTCCTCGACGACGACGGTGTGCGCCTGGCGCCCGTAATCGAACCGCGGCGCAACCGTCACGCGGAACTCCACGGAGCCGCGCACGCAGGAGACCCGACGGATGATCCGCGTGCGATGTTCAGGATCGTGCGGGCGCGCGATCGGCATGAGGTCCTGGACCTCGGCGACGCCGTCCTCGCTCAGGAAGCGGGTGACGAGCACGTTGGAGTCGGGGAGGTAGAACTGCCGCGTGGTGACCTCTCCGTCGATGGGTTCCACGGTCCAGGCACCGCCGCGGCGGGCGTCGAGCAACGAACCGAACACACTCGGCGAGTCGAACCGCGGACAACAGAACCAGTCGATCCGCCCGTCGACTCCCACGACGGCCGCGGTACGCAGGTCCCCGATGACACCGTGGTCGGCGATCGGCAGATAGTCACCGGTGGCGTCGGCCGTCGTCGCGCCGTCGCATCGAGCCGTCGCAGCCGCGTCCTCGCCTGATTCGGAAGGGGTGCTCATGCCGGCCATTCGGTGCCTGCCTGATCTCGGATGGGCGACCGGGTTCCCCAATACGCCGGTCTGAAACCCGCCGATACCGGACACTCGACAGCGATCGACCCTCGACGGAAGGACAACGGTGCCGACAAGCAGCGTGGACACGAGCATGACCGACGACGCCGCCAACGTCTTCGCCGACGCCAAGGCCTACGCCGACGAGCCGCGACTGAACGCCGCGATGGCCCACCTGCGGGCACACAATCCGGTACCGCGTGTCGACCACGGCCCCTACCGGCCGTTCTTCGCGATCACCAAGCACGCCGACATCATGGACATCGAGCGCGACAACAACCTGTGGCTGAGCGAACCGCGTCCGGTGTTGACCACCGCCGCCGCCGACGATGTGGCACGTGCTCAGCTGGAGTCCGGTGCCGGACTGCGCACCCTGATCCACATGGACGACCCGCACCACCGCAAGGTCCGCGCCATCGGCGCCGACTGGTTTCGTCCGAAAGCCCTGCGCGACCTACAGACCCGCGTCGACGAGCTCGCGAAGCGCTACGTCGACAGGATGCGCGACATCGGACCCGAGTGCGACTTCGTCGAGGAGATCGCGGTCGGCTTCCCGCTGTATGTGATCCTGTCGCTGCTGGGCCTCCCCGAGGAGGACTTCCCGCGGATGCATCAGCTCACGCAGGAGTTGTTCGGCGCCGACGACGTCGAATACCGGCGCGGAGCAACGCTCGAGGAGCGGATGGCGACACTGCTGGACTTCTTCGCCTACTTCAGCGAACTCACCGCATCACGCCGCGCGCACCCCACGGACGACCTGGCGTCCGCCATCGCCAACGGCCTCATCGACGGCGAGCCCCTGTCCGACGTCGACACCGCGTCGTACTACGTGATCGTGGCCAGCGCCGGGCACGACACCACCAAGGACGCCATCTCCGGCGGCCTCCGGGCGCTGATCGAGAACCCCGGTGAACTCGAACGACTTCGACGCGAGCCCGAACTCGTGGGGACCGCGGTCGAGGAGATGATCCGGTGGACCACACCGGTCAAGGAGTTCATGCGCACCGCTGCCGAGGACACCTCGGTGCGAGGTGTGCCCATCGCCAAGGGCGAATCCGTCTATCTCGCCTACACGTCGGGCAATCGGGACGAGGAGGTCTTCGACGACCCGTTCACCTTCGACATCGGCCGGTTCCCCAACAAGCATCTGTCGTTCGGCTACGGCGTCCACTTCTGTCTCGGCGCCGCTCTGGCCCGGATGGAGATGCGGAGCTTCTTCGCCGAACTGATCCCGCGGCTCGACTCCATCGAACTGGCCGGGACGCCAGAACTGGCCGCAACAGTGTTCGTCGGCGGTCTCAAGCACCTGCCGATCAGGTATTCACTGCGCTGAGCTGTCCTCGGATTCGCGCACCGGACAAGCGTTGTGGCGGAGCGTCATTCCGACAGTCGACAGACCGGGATCCCGATCGGTCGGCGATGCGCCAGGGGGCGGCACCTCGCTTACCATCGGGACTGTCCGGCCACCATCTCGAGGAGTAGTTGTGCACGAGCTCACGAAGGGCTCCAAGACCACCCTGAGTACGACCGCGCACCTCGTCGAGATCGCGAGCGCGTGGCCCGGCGACGTCGATCTCATCGCCGTGCTCCTGACGGCCGCCGACAAGGTCCGCACCGACGACGACCTGATCTTCTTCAACAACCCGAGTTCCTCCGGAGTCCGGCTCCGAGGGCCGAGTTCGTGTGCAGTCGACCTGACGTCGGTGCCCGCCGACGTCGAACGGATCGTCGTCGCGGCGAGTACCGAGGCGCAGCACAAGACATTCGAGCAGATCGGCTCGCTGACGGCGACCATCTCGGGTTCGGGCACGTGGACGTTCACGCCACCGGATCCCGGAACCGAGACCGTCCTGCAGCTGGTGGGGTTCTACCGCCGGAACGGACAGTGGAAGCTCGACGCGATCGGGCAGGGCTACAGCCAGGGGCTGGCGGCATTCGCCACCGACTTCGGGATCACCGTCGACGACGCACCGGAACAACCGCCCGAGACCACCGCTTCAACAACCGGCGCCCCGGTGAACGCTGTGCCGCAGCAGGTTCCGGAGTCGCCGCAGGAGGTTTCGGCAGCACCGCCGGCCAATCTTTCGAAGGTCAAGGTCTCCATCACGAAGGACTCCCGCGACAAGACCGCGTCGATCGACCTGCGCAAAGGGTCGTCGGACTGGGTTCTCACCGTGGGCCTCGAGTGGGACGGACGGGGCGCGGAGTACGGGGCCGACGGTCGGGTGACGAAGTACGGCAAGGGTGACCTCGACGTGTACTTCTTCTGCCGTGACGAGGTCGCTCATCGGTACGTGGTCATCAGTGGCGAGAAGGCGCATCGCGGCGATTTGCGGAGTTGGCCCTTCATCGAGCACCACGGGGACAGCCGCGGTCCAGGGCGAGGCAACAAGCCCGCCGTCGAGCAGGTCACGGTCCTGCCGAAGGAGAACGGCGATCTCCTCGTCAACGTCTACCAATCCGTCGACAACGGAGCCGGCGCGATCGACAAGTTCGGCAGGCCCAGAGTGGCGATTCGATACGGCAGACCGGGCAAGGACGGTCTGCCCGGGCCGGACAGCGACGAGATCCTCATCCATGTCGGCAACGGCAAGAACTCGTTCTGGGCGACGGTCGCACACATCGACGTGCAGGACGGTGTGTTGAAGGTCGACGGAACGACCCGCTACAGCAAGTTCTTCTCCGAGCGGATGCCCACGCTCGACCGCACCGGGAAGTGGGTGCGCAGCGCCAAGGAGGCGCCGACCGGACGCAGCAAGAAGAACAGCGGGTCCGGTCTGGACCGCTACGACGGTGAACTCTGACCGTCGAGAGGACCGATTCGGTTTCGGCTGTTCACCTTTCGACGGTCAGATCGACCCGCTCGTCGTAGAAGCAGATGAGGTCCCGGACGGGCTCGGCGTCGGTGAGCGGATCGGTGTAGGTCCATGCCACATCAGGGATGACCTCGTCGCCGACGACCGCCGACCAGTAGGTTGCCTCGCCCTTGTACGCGCAGACCGTGACCGTGTCCGACGGCACGAGCAGATCCGTACGGACGTCCTCGCGCGGCAGATAGTGTCGGGGCGGCAGGTGGGTTTCGAGCAGCAGGGTCGGGCGTCGGCTGTCCGCCAGGACCGATCCTCCCACCGTCACCACCACATGTCTGCCGGTGTCGAGGCAGTCGATGCGCTGGAACGGATCGTGCGGATGACCGACCGCCGTCTGTTCCTCTTCGCGCCACTCGTCGAAGCCCGACCAGTCCAGCAGGACGTGGCCGGCGAGATCGGCATCGTCCGGACGGAACGCGGCGCCGGCCAGCGTCCGTCCGCCGGCCACGAGGTCGAAGGTCGTACCGGGCGTAGTGTGCACTGCGAAGGGGTCGACCGGTGTCAGGATCGGTCCGTGGTCGTCGGCGGCGTCGACTGTCTGTGCATCGCTCAGCGGCGCAACGACATCGGAGACGGGCACCGCATAGCATCCGACGACCCGGTAGGGCTCCCAGACCTGGATGGCCCTCGTCGAGTCGACGACGACTTCTCCGTCGACCAGCGCGCGCACCCGTCGCCGCATGTCCGCCCAGCGCAGTGATCCCAGCTGGGACATCGTGAACTCATCCATCGACGTGGCCATGTGACCGATGGTCCTCCGGTCACGCCGCGCGCGCCAGGCCAGATCGGGCTTTCCGCAGTTCGCCGGTGGTGCTCGGTCAACCGTTCGGTGGGTAGCGGAGATTCGTCCACCTCAGCTCCGTGGAAGGGCAATATGCCCTTCGGCCATCGTCAGCTGGACGAGAATCTCGGAGCCGACGCCCCCCGGTAGGGACCGACGTCATGGGCGGGGACAGACCGCGCACGATCGACGTGCCCGACCGTCCGTCGTGGGCGGACATCTGGTGACGACGCCGTAAACACGCCCTAGCAGTAACCGCGTCGAGACTCCGCCGCACGGCTCGGCGAGACCAACCGGTGCGACGATGAGCAGATGACCAGCCGTCGGACACCCACCGCACCGGACCCGGCGCCGACGACGCCGCGTGGAATCACGCCCAACGCGACGAGACGGAAACCCAACGGCTGGATCGCAATTGGAATTCGCTCCTGCAGGAGCTCCGGGTCGTCCAGACCGGCGTGCAGATCCTGACCGGGTTCCTGCTGACCCTGCCCTTCCATGACGGTTTCGAAGAGCTCGGCGGCACGTTGCGAGTGATCTACCTGATCACGGTGTCGTGTGCCGTGGGCGCCGCGATCTCCCCGGCGGCGCCCGTGGCGCTGCACCGGGCCATGTTCCGTCAGCACCAGCTCGCACTGATCGTCACCTACGCGCACTACCTGTCTTTCGCCGGCCTCACCCTGCTCGGCCTGGCGCTGTCCGGTGCGATCACCGTCGTCTACGGAGCGACCGCCGGGCCGATTCCGTCGGCGGTCGCGCGCATCGTCACCCTCATGGCGTTCTCCCTTGCGTGGCTGATCGTGCCGCTGTGGATCCGCGCGGTGACCGGCGCACGGGAGTCCGTCGACGAACCCTGCCGTTGACAGCATTCCCCCGCCGCGGTACGCAGACGACGTGACCCTCGCGCCGAGTTTCATCGAAGAACCCTGCCGTTGACAGCATTCCCCCGCCGCGGTACGCAGACGACGTGACCCTCGCGCCGAGTTTCATCGAAGAACACTTCGACCAGGTGACCGTGCTCGCGTCGGCGCATGGCGGTGCGTTTCCTTACGGCAACACGGTCGTGGTCCGCGGCTCCGCCGGGACCCTGGTGGTCGATCCCTCCCTCGAGGTCGACCACGACCCGGTGCAACCCGACGCGGTGATGATCAGTCACGCACACGAGGACCACATCGCCGGCCTCCGGTACTTCTCCGCGGACAAGTTCGCCCATCACGCCGACGTCGATGGCGTGCGATCCCTGCAGGTCCTTCTCGACAACTACGGACTGACCGACGAGGAGAGGGCCGGCGTCGACGCCCAGATCGGCGACACCTTCCGGTTGACGTCCGGCTTCCCCGAGGCCGCCGGGGTCGAGGACGGACACGCCTTCGAACTCGGCGGGGTCACCGCGACGGTCGTCCACCTGCCCGGGCACACCGCCGGGCATTCCGGCATCCTCGTCGAACCCACGGGCTTTCTCTATCTCGCCGACATCGACCTCACCTCGTTCGGACCGATGTACGGCGACCTGGGGAGCAGCGTAGACGACTATCTCGCGTCGATTGCGCGAGTACGCGACATCGATGCCCGCTGGTACGGCACCTTCCATCAGAAGGGCGTGGTCACCGGCGCCGACGAATTCCGATCACGTCTCGCCGACTACGAGGCCGTCATCCATCGACGCGAGGAACGCCTGCTGGAGTTGCTGCGCCGCCCACTCACGGTCGAGGGGATCGCCACCGAGCGGCTGGTGTATCGCCCGCATGTCCAGCTGCCCTTCGTCGACGCGGTGGAGAAACGGACAGCCGAACTCCACCTCGAACGGCTCGTGCGCCACGGCCAGGTCACGCGTTCCGAGGACGGCGTCTACCACCGCTCGTAGGGCGGTCGTCCCGCTCCGCGACGTTTACCGAATGTCCGGTTCGGACACCCTCGGTGTGTCAGCGACACAGCGAGAGTGAGGAGCGAGTAGTGCACACCGACACCACCCGCGCAGACACCTGGGATTTCGGTCTGGACAGCGCCATCCCCGACCTCGGAGACCCCGGCGACGTCGAGATCACGTCGACGGATTTCAGCGACACGTACTACGACACCGAGGACCGGGACCTCCTCGCGCACGGCACCACGGTCGTCTACGTCGACGGGGACGAGCGTCCGGCCGGCTGGCGGGTCGTCACCCCCTCCCCCGCTGAGGCCATCACCGAACGAATCGACGCCCCCTCGACGGCCGTCCCGCCGACGATTGCCGATGCCCTCTGGGGGCTGAGCGGCGGCAAACCGCTTCGCGTCGCGGCGATCGTCCACACGCACCGAACCCGCCACCGCCATCTCGACGCGAACGGTGAGACCGACTACGAGGTGATCGACGACACCGTCTCCGCCACCGCCACCGGCCCGGTCGCCACCGCCACGTCCTGGCGCGAGGTCGCGGTGCGCTCCGCGTCGAAGGATGCGGTGCCCAAGGGTGTACGCAAACGGATGGTCGGGGCCGGCGCGCGTCCGGCGTCGGCGTCGTCGACGTACGAGCGCGCCATCGGTCACGAGGCACCGCACCGAGCCGGATCGGCGTCGCCGGCCGCTGCCGCCGCACTGGACTACGTCCACGAGCAGATCGCGACCATCTTCGCCGGCGATGTCGCGCTGCGTCGCGGTGAGAACCCGGTGCACGGCGTTCGCGTCGCCATCCGCCGTCTCCGGAGCACGCTGCGGACCGCGGCACCGCTGTTCGAGCCGAGCGGCCTCGTGAGACTCGACGACGAACTGCGGTGGTTCGCAGGGGTTCTCGGCGAGGTGCGCGACCGGGAGGTCCTGCGCGCACGATTCGCCACCGCCCTCGCCGAACTGCCCGACGAGCTCGTGCTCGGACCGGTTGCGGCGCGGATCGAGGAGGAACTCTCCGCTCAGCAGCACCACCATCGCGAGAACGTCGCCGCCGAGATGACAGCGGACCGGTATCGCCGGCTGCTGTCGACCCTCACGACCTGGAACGAGGCAGTCCCGCTCGTCGATGACCAGATCTCGAAGAAGCAGGTCCGTCAGATCGCCACCCGCGCGGCGCGCAAGGCGGACAAGCGGTTGAAGCAAGCCCTCGCCTCCGGGCACGAGGAGGATCTGCATCGGGCGCGCAAGGCGGCCAAGCGCGCCCGTTACGCCGGTGAGCTGGCCACGCCCGTCGTCGGGTCGATCGGTCGTGCGCAGGCCAAGCGCTACAAGAAGATCCAGACCGTCCTGGGGGAACACCAGGATGCCGCCGTTGCCGCCCGCGCCCTGCGGGAACTGGGCGCCGCCGCGGGAATCCGCAAGGGAGAGAACGGTTTCACCTACGGCATCCTGTATCAGCGCGAGCTCCACGCGGCCGCCGCGGCCCGCGACGCCGTTCTGTCCGGAAAGAAGTGATCGCCCGTTCAGCTCGACGTGTCGAGGATCGCGCGCCGTAACTCGGTGTGATCGTCGAAGAACGACGTCTCGGTCCCGTACCTGCGGAAGGTGTCGCTGCCCCGGCCGGTGACCACGACCACGTCGCGGTCACCGGCCATGGACGTGGCCGTCGAGAATGCGCTCCGCCGGTCGGGTTCCTCGATGACGACCGCCGACGCCTCCCGGTGCGCGCCGCGCAGCACACTGGCCCTGATCTCGCCGGAGTCCTCGTCCTCGGGGCTCTCGTCGGTGACGATCACGACGTCCGCGTAACGCGCCGCGACCTGTCCCAGTGGTTCTCGTTTCCCTGGATCGCGTCCGCCGGTTGCCCCGACCACGGCGATGAGCCGACCGTCCTCCGTCAACGACCTCAGGTAGGGGAACATCGCGTGTTGTCCCGCCGTGTTGTGCATGTAGTCCACGATCGCGCGATACGGCTGTCCGGCATGCACGGGTTCGCACCGTCCGGCGATGCCGGTCACCGAGGAGACGCCCTCGGCCGCAGCGGCGAGGTCGACGCCGTCTGCCACCACGGCGGTGAGCGCCAGTAGAGCGTTGCCGACCTGGTGAGGCCCCAACACCTGCAGCCCGACCCGGGATCGCCCGTGTGGCGTGTGGACGGTGAACTCGGCGCCGAGACGCCCGGCCCGGATATCGGTGGCGACGACGTCGGCGTCCGTGCGTCGAGTCGAGCACGTCCAGGTCTCCGTCGTGGTCCCGGCAGCCAGACGCACACCCCAGTGGTCGTCGATGTCGACCACCGCGATCTGCGTCCGCTCCGGTGTGAACATCGCGGCCTTGGTCGCGAAGTAGCCCTCCATCGACTCGTGATAGTCGAGATGGTCGTCGGACAGGTTGGTGAACGCCATCACGCGGAATGCGGTGCCGTCGACCCTTCCCTGATCGATCGCATGCGAGGAGACCTCCATCGCGCAGCAGGTGACGCCGTGGCGTCGGAAGGTCGCCAGGGTCCGCTGCAGCATGGGCGCCTCCGGCGTCGTGCGGGCGGGGACGACGTCGTACCCGGGGCCCCGGACCCGCGCACCGGAGATGAGCCCGCCCGCCTCCCCGGTCGCCGCGAGGGCCGCATCGACGAAGTGGGTCGTGCTGGTCTTGCCGTTCGTGCCGGTGACACCGAAGATCCGCAGATCACGTGACTATTCACCGTGGAACCACGAGGTCAGCGGCCCCATGATGCGGCGAGGTTCGTCGACGACCAGAGAAGGCAGGACCGACGACGGGCGGTCGCTGATCACGAGGACGGCACCGGCCGCGGCCACGTCGCGCTCGAAGTCGAGTCCGTGCCAGCGGCGGCCCGGGATGGCCAGGTACGCGTCTCCGGGACGGATCGTACGGGAATCGTCGTCGATGTCGCGGACCACCGTCGACCCGGCTGTGAGGTCGCCGAGGATGGCGGTGTCGAGGTGGTCGGCGATCTGCGCGACCGTCACTCCGGATCCCAGGTCGGGGTCCGCCTGGCGAACACTCCGCTCCGGGTCCATCGCCGCGAGGTACCCGTGGCGAGGGCGAATCCAAACCTCGACGTACGGTCCGGCCGGCCCGACGCAGGCCCGATACCACACAAATCTCGGCAAACGGTCATAGCGCACGCCCGCATTGGCCGCTGTGACGCGGCTCACAATCTGTAGAACCCGCTGTGGCTCAACGTGTTCGAGTCGGCGCGACTGGTTGATTCACACCGGGGTGTTACATCTGCCCTCGTCGTGGCAACACTCGGGGTGTAGCCGATCCAACCCGTTCAAGAGGGGAGCAAGAACCGATGACCGTTTCCACCACCACCGTTCACCAGCAACTTCGCGCGATCCTCGCATTGACGCACACCGAGATCCAGATCGCCGAGACCCGGCAGGCCCAGGCCCGTACCGATGCGATCCGCAAGGAACTGGCCCAGAACGCCGAGAACGCCCGCGAGCGCGCACTCACCATCGAGACCGCCCTGCGTGACCGCGGCGGACTCGTCGATGTCGTCCGGCCGGTACTCGGCCGTGTCGGTGCCGTCGCCAAGACGCTGGCCGAGCAGACCCAACCGCTGGACGAGGCCCTGCTCGACGACCTCGCACTAGAGCAGCGGCTCGTGGCACGCGCCACGTACCTGAAGGCACTGGCCACCGGTCAGGATGACCAAGCACTCGTCGGCCTGGCCGACAAGCTCATCGACGCCCACACGGCGACCGTCCACTGGCTCACGACGGTTCTCGCCGAAGAGGCTCTCGGCGGCCCGGCCGCCCTGCGTCGCGGCCCGTCGCAGTGGGCGAGCGGCCTCGCCGCGCGCGCCTTGACCGCCCCGGCGCTCGGCGCATCGTGGGCGATCGACCGCACCGCCGAGTTCGCCCGCCAGCTCCCCGACCCCGTGGAGACCCTGCGCAGCCGGTTCGGACGAGCAGTCGACGACGCGACCGAGACCGCCTCGCGAGCCGGTGACGCCGTCAGCAACGCCGGTGCCGCGGTCTCGAAGACCGTGGCCGCCGGCCGTGACGCCGCCCTCGAGGCAGTCGAGGACAGTGCTCGCGACAGCGGTGCCGAGGGTGCCGCCGACGCGCTCCACCAGCTCCGCGAGATCACCGGAACCGTTGAGGCGGAAGACCTCCCGATCGAGGGCTACGTCGATCTCAACGTCACCGACGCGGTGGCCGCGGTCAAGGAGTTGACCAAGCCGGCCGACCTGCGGGTCACCCTCGCCTACGAGGAGGCGCACAAGAACCGCCAGCGCGTGGTCTCCGCGGTCGAGATCCGCTTCGCCGAGATCGCCAAGGACCTGGTCGGCATCGACAGCTGAT